>JBBROR010000229.1:0-5489 GCA_038229175.1 Acetobacterales bacterium
CGAACGCTTCTTTGCCGGCAGTTTCCATCTGGATCTGCATCGCACCGACACGCCCACCTATCGCGACAACCTGGCCAGCTATGCCCCACGCATCTGGATTGCTGTTCGCGCCGGGTCCGGCCCGGCCATGCCTGAGATTGTTGGCGTGACAGCTGACCCGGCCGAAGGCGAGGCCTATACCGAAGCAGGTGACGACATCGTTGAACACGTGCCCATGGCCCCCGAGATTGCCGGCCTGCTGGCCGAATTCATCCAGGCCCATCATGTCGAACGGGTGTTCATAAAACGTAAACGCCGCGACTGGTCGGCCGACGAGCCGGATGATCAGGCGTGAGTGCCGACGAGCCCGAGGGGTTTGCCCGTCGCTGGTCGCGCCTCAAACGTCAGCCAGCGGAACCTGTGCCCGCGCAGGAAGTGGCGGTCGAGGCCACAGCGCCGCCCGTCGAAGTCCCGCCCGATGCCACAACCATCCCGCTGGAAGACATCACCGCCTGGCTCGGCCGTAACATCCCCGAGGGCTGGCGCGAGGTCGCGCTTCGCCGGATGTGGTCCGCAGATGTTTCGATCCGCGACTTCATCGGCCCGGCCGACTACGCATGGGACTGGAATACCCCGGGGGGCGCCCCTGGCTGGGGCCCGATGCGCGCTGCGGACGACATAGTGCGCCTCCTGTCCCGCGCCATTGGCGAGGATCTGCCGAAACCAGAACCGCCGGTGGAAGATCCCATGATCGCGTTGGCGGAACCCGCAGGCGATGTGCCAGTGGCCATGCAAGACCTCGCGCCAGATGAACCGCCGCCAACACAGCAAGTCCCGGAGATGGAGCCGCGGGCCGTGCGCCCCAGGCGGGGCGGCCGGGCAGCGCCGGTCTGACCGGTTTGAGATTAGCCGACTATGGTAGCAATTGCCGTGCCGACTGACTGGTATCCCTTGCAGAAAATCCCATAAGCAGTAGTTATGCGGTGTAACAAACCTGTGTGCTCAGTGCACACACGCAAGAAAGTTGAGCCGTGGCGGGGACAGGAACACGGGAAGCAGGGCTTGAGCGAGCGCTGGTCAGCATTGGCGGCGTGTCGCTCTTGGCTCGCGCCATCGGCGTGTCGCAGCCTGCAGTGTCCGGTTGGAAGCGCGTGCCGCCGGATCGTGTGCTGGCGGTCGAGGCGGCCACCGGCATCCCCCGCACCGAACTGCGCCCCGATATCTACGCCGAAGCCGAACTGACGGCGCCGGATACGTTGGATGAAGTATCGGCCGCGCGCGCCGACACCTATGCGCTGCTGGCGTCTCTGCTGTGGCACGCCCCCGATGCGGCGCTGCTGCGGCGGCTTGTGGCGCCGGTGCCGGGGGAGGGGAAGCTGGTCGATCTCCGTCGCGCTCTTTCCGAAGCCGCATCGTCGATCACCGCCGTCGACGTGGAGCGTGAGCATTTTGCGTTGTTCACGGGTCTCGGCGGCGGCGAATTATTGCCCTATGCGTCCTACTACCTCACCGGCTTCGTCCATGAGCGCCCGCTGGCCGATGTCCGCCGTGATTTGCAGGCGTTGGGCTTCGTGCGCACGGAAGGCCTGTCAGAGCCGGAAGACCATATCGCCTTTTTGTTCGAGGTGATGGCAGCTCTGATCCGTGATCCCGGCGACATCGAAACCCACGGCATTGACGATGCGGCCTTCTTCAAGACGCACATACAAGGCTGGTCCAGCCGCCTTTTCCACGATCTGGCGCGGGCCGAAGGCGCAAAATTCTACCGATCGGTGGCGGCCCTGGCGGCCCAGCTGATCGTTATCGAAACCCAGGCCGCAGGCCTCGCAGCATGACGGAAGACACACCCATGCCAGATATCAAGCAGCCCAAGACGGTGCAACGCCGCGGCTTTTTCACCGCGATCGGCCTTGGCGGGGCCGCTGCCGTGGCCACGGCCGCCGTCAGCGTGGTTGTGCCGGAGGCGGCGCAGGCGATGAAGCCGGCCGGCGGCAAGGCGGGCTCGCACTACCAGGAGAGCGAGCATATCAAGGCGTTCTACAAAGTGAACAGCTACTGAGCGCGCGGGACCTCCGAACATGTTGATCAAACGTCGCGACGCCATCGTCCAAAAGAACCGCCTCCAATCCGCGCTGGGTGAGTTGTCATCCGGCGCGCTCGACCGGCGCGCCTTTCTGCGCCGCGCCGGATTCACCGCAGGCGCCGTGGGTCTTGCCGGCCTTCCACTCGGTTCGGTGAAGCGCGCCCAGGCCGCGGCGGCGAACGTTGCCATCCCGATCAAGACCGTGAAATCGGTCTGCACCCATTGCTCGGTTGGCTGTTCGGTCATCGCCGAAGTGCAGAACGACGTGTGGGTGCGCCAGGAGCCGGCGTTCGACAGCCCGATCAACCGTGGCAGCCACTGTGCCAAGGGCGCCTCGGTCCGTGAGATCGTCAAGGGCGGGCGCCGCCTGCGCACGCCGATGAAGCTGGTCGATGGCCAATGGCAGAAGCTGAGCTGGGAGACGGCGATCGACGAGATTTCCGCCAGGCTTCTCAAGATCCGCGAGGACCAGGGGCCGGACAGCGTGTTCTGGCTCGGCAGCGCCAAGTTCTCCAACGAGGGCGCGTATCTCTACCGCAAAATGGCGGCCTTTTGGGGCACCAACTCGGCCGACCACCAGGCGCGTATCTGCCATTCCACCACGGTCGCCGGTGTTGCCAACACCTGGGGCTATGGCGCAATGACGAACAGCTACAACGACATCCGCAACTCGAAAACCATGATCATCATGGGCGGCAATCCGGCCGAGGCGCATCCGGTGTCGCTGCAGCATATCCTGACCGGCAAGGAATTGAACCAAGCTAATTTGGTGGTGATCGATCCGCGTTTCACCCGCACTGCGGCTCACGCCACGGATTACATCCGCATTCGTCCCGGCACCGACATTCCCACCATCTACGGCATTCTCTGGCATGTGTTCGAGAACAAGTGGGAAGACACCAACTTCATCGCCCAGCGCGTCTACGGCATGGAAGACGTCCGCAAGGAAGTCGCCAGATGGACACCGGAGGAAGTGCAGAAAGTAAACGGCGTGCCTGGCGAGCAGCTGAAGCGCGTGGCCTACATGATGACACATGAAAAGCCGGCGACGCTGATCTGGTGCATGGGCGCCACGCAGAAAACCGTCGGCACAGCCAACGTGCGTGCCTACTGCATCCTGCTGCTGGCCACCGGCAATGTGGGCGCGCCCGGCACCGGCGCCAACATCTTTCGCGGCCATTGCAACGTGCAGGGCGCCACTGATGCCGGCCTCGATGTGACGTCACTGCCCTATTATTACGGCTTGGCAGAAAGCGCCTGGAAGCATTGGGCGCGGGTGTGGGAGGTTGACTACGCGTATCTGCTGTCTCGCTTTGACGACAAGAAGATGATGGAGCTGCCGGGCATCCCAACCACGCGCTGGTTCGATGCCGTGCTGGCCAAGAAAGAAGACATCGACCAGCGCAACCCGTTGCGCGCCATGGTTGTGTTCGGCCACGGCGGCAACACCGTCACCCGCATGCCGGAAATGGTGAAGGGCCTGGAGGCGCTGGATCTGTTGGTGGTGGCCGACCCGCACCCGACCACTTTTGCGGTGGTGTCCGAGCGCAAGAACAACACGTATCTGCTGCCGATCTGCACCCAGTTCGAAACCAAAGGCAGCCGCACCGCATCCAATCGGTCCATCCAGTGGTCTGATCGGGTGGTGCCGCCGATCTGGGAGAGCAAAGACGACTACGAGGTGATCTATCGCCTCGCCGTCAAGTTTGGCTTTGCCGACAAGATGTTCAAGAACATCAAGGTGGAGAGCAACGTCCCGGTGGCGGAAGACATCCTGCGCGAGATTAATCGTGGGGCGTGGTCCACCGGCTATACCGGCCAATCGCCCGAGCGTCTGAAGGCGCATCGGGACAACCAGGAGAAGTTCGACATCGTGACCTTGCGGGGCAAGGGCGGCGAGGTTGATGGCGACACCTACGGACTGCCGTGGCCGTGCTGGGGCACGCCGGAGCAGAAGCATCCGGGCAGCCACATTCTTTACAACACGAATCTTCATGTGAAAGACGGCGGCGGCACGTTCCGCGCCCGCTTCGGAGTGGAGCGCAACGGCGCCACGTTGCTGGCAGAGGGCAGCTATTCGCTCGGCTCGGAGATCAAGGACGGCTATCCCGAAGTCACGCTCGGCGTGCTGAAGAAGCTCGGCTGGGATGGTGATCTGACAGCGGCCGAACGTGCGGTGATCGACAAGATCGGCGGTGCCACGCCTGATACCGTGTCGTGGGCGATCGATCTGTCCGGCGGTATCCAGCGTGTGTGTATCGCCCACGGCATCGTGCCGTATGGCAACGCCAAGGCGCGCGCCAACGCGTTCAACCTGCCCGATCCGATCCCGGTGCATCGTGAGCCGATCTATACCTCGCGGCCGGACCTGGTGGCGAAGTATCCGACGATGCCGGACTACCGATCTTTCCGTATGACCAACATCGGCGGCACCGTGCAGAAGCGTGCGGTTGATCTTGGCGTCTCGCGCAACTTCCCGATCGTCCTGACCTCTGGCCGCCTGGTGGAATATGAGGGTGGGGGCGAGGAGACGCGGTCTAACGCGTGGCTGGCCGAACTGCAGCAGGACATGTTCGTGGAAATCAATCCCGGTGACGCGGCACTGCGCGGCATCAAGGACGGCCAGATGGTCTGGGTCACGGGTGCGGAAAGCAACTCGAAGGCCCGCGTGAAAGCGCAGGTAACCGAGCGTGTGGGGCCGGGCGTGGCGTTCATGCCGTTCCATTTCGCCGGCTGGTTCATGGGTGTGGACCAGCGTTCGAAATACCCGAAGGGTGCCGATCCGATCGTGCTGGGCGAAAGCGTCAACGCGCTTACGACCTATGGCTACGACCCGGTGACGGCGATGCAGGAAACCAAGGTGACCTTGTGTCAGATCGCAACGGTGCTTTGAGGAGAAACTGAATATGGCCCGCGTAAAATTCCTCTGTGACGCCGATCGCTGCATCGAATGCAACGCCTGCGTCACCGCCTGCAAGAACGCCAACGAGGTGCCGTGGGGCATCAACCGGCGGCGTGTTGTGACCATCAATGACGGCAAGCCCGGTGAGCGGTCGGTTTCGATGGCGTGCATGCATTGCACGGACGCGCCATGCGCCGCCGTGTGCCCGGTGGACTGTTTCTATACAACGGCCGACGGCGTGGTGCTGCACAGCAAGGATCTGTGCATCGGCTGCGGCTATTGCTTCTACGCCTGCCCGTTCGGCGCGCCGCAATATCCCAAGCTGGGCAATTTCGGCAGCCGCGGCAAAATGGACAAGTGCACGTATTGCTCGGGCGGGCCTGAGGGTGCGGACGGGTCCGCCGCAGAATTCGCCAAATACGGTGCGAACCGGATGGCCGAGGGCAAGCTGCCGCTATGTGCCGAGATGTGCTCGACGAAGTCCTTGCTGGCAGGCGACGGTGAGATCATTGCGCGCATCTATCG
>JBBROR010000230.1:0-5488 GCA_038229175.1 Acetobacterales bacterium
GGCGTGTACGTTGTGCTCGAATCGCCCAACACCGGCGCCCAGGTGCATCTCTATGGCGATCCGCGGCCAGCGCCGCTGTTCCTTCCCAAGAGCACCGGCAATCTGGGCCGCCTCGTCCACATCGTCGTGGACCAGCCCAGCAGCGGCGGCCCGGTCCCCCGCCTTGCGACATTACCCCGCGTGGCCACAACACAGGACACCTGGCTGCGGATCGAGATCAACGAGAACGCGTCCACGTCCAAGCCGGCCGGCTCATGACGATCCTGCTCACCGGTGCCGCCGGCTTCATCGGATACCACGTGGCCGAGGCCCTGCTGGCGCGCGGCGAGACGGTGCTGGGAGTGGACAACCTCACACCGTACTACGACGTCCGCCTCAAACAGGCCCGGCTCGCACGGCTGGCGGGACAGTCGGGTTTCCGGTTCGAAGCGATCGACCTCGCCAGCCGCGACGACATGGCACATCTGGCGCGTTCGCAAGACGGCATCACTCGCATCGTCCATCTCGCCGCCCAGGCCGGGGTGCGACACTCCATGATCGATCCATACTCCTACGTGGCCTCCAACGTGATGGGCCATCTGGGCGTGCTGGAACTGGCCCGCCACCTCGGCCGTCTCGACCACCTCGTCTATGCCAGCTCGTCCTCGGTCTATGGCGCCAACGAAAAACTCCCCTTCGCCGAGACGGACCGGGTGGACACGCCGATGTCGCTCTACGCCGCCACCAAACGGGCGGACGAGCTGATGAGCCACGCCTACGGCCATCTCTACGGCCTGCCCCAGACCGGCCTACGCTTCTTCACCGTCTATGGCCCCTGGGGCCGGCCCGACATGGCCTATTACAGCTTCGCCGAGGCGATCCTGTCCGGGCGGCCCATCACCGTCTACGACGACGGCACCGTGCGGCGCGATTTCACCTATATCGACGACATCGTAGACGGCGTGATCGGCGCGCTGGACCGGCCCCCCATGGGCAATGCCGGCCTCCCGGTGCGCCTGCTCAACATCGGCAACACCCGCAGCGAACCCGTCACCGCCCTGATCGCGTTGCTGGAGGAAGGCATCGGCCGCCGCGCCGTCATCGCGTATAAACCCCGCCCCGCCGCCGACGTGGCCGACACCTGCGCCGATGTCTCCGATATCGCCGCCCTCACCGGCTTCGCCCCAACCACATCTTTATCGGTCGGCATCCCGCGGTTCGTGGAATGGTTCCTCCAGTGGAAAGCCAAAACCCCGGAACTCACCGCGCGGGCATAATCGCCAGCTGCATGCAGATTGCCTTCGCCACGCGATCCATATCACCCGGCGACAGCATGCCCAAGCGCCGCAGCAGCCGCGCCTTGCTGGCGGTCGTGATCTGGTCCGCCATCGCCTTGCGCGCCCCTCAAATACGCGTGCGATACGTATTGCAATCCCGCCAGGCAGGATGCTGAGACCAATGCGATGACCCTACCCAGGTCGCAGGCAAAACCTATTTTGTTAACAAATCAGAACGACACAGACGTGCCTTTGCACCAAGGCTAACCCCGAGGAATTTTCCCAAACCCCGCACGCCGCGCTGCCGCCAACACCCCGCGCGGCAGCTTCGTCCGCCCGCCAATCCACGCTTCCACGGTCTGCCGCGTCCGATAAACCCGCTTCACCGGCGGCTTTGGCACGGCTTCCACCGGAAAGGTCCCAGGGCGCAGCAGATGCACCGGCACCCCTAGCGCCCGACACAACGGCATCAAAACCCGACGCGCCTGGGGTGCGGCCACCAGCAGCGCCTTCATGTCCGGATGCTCCAGCGCCGCCTGCATCTGTGCGCCCACACCGGCCACCTTCCATCCCCCCAACGCCGTCAGCCAGGCAAACCTCATCGGCCAGATCCGCGCAACCTTCGTCCGCCCGGCCGCTTTCAATCCCACCGTCACCGCACCCGCCAAAATCGGCTGAACATCCCGCTTCACGCCAATCCGCAGCGTTCCCGCCCGAAACCGCGCCACCATCCGCTCCATCTTCCCGCAGACCTCACCAATCCGCCGATGAACCAGAACCATCAGCGCCTGGCCCATCAACCCACGCAGATACAGCCCGCCAAGATGCCCGATCAAAGATCGAAGCACCCAGTGCAGATCGATTTGCGCAGAGGGAAAAGGGGCATTGCTCACCCCAAACTAACACCATAAGTTATCTGTAATGTCAAGGACCAAAGTCCTAATCACGGAATGCCAACTAGGCTGCCCTACCCCCAGACAACACCGAAGCAATCCGCGCAGCCACCGGATCCAGGCTCTCCGCCCAGTTGCGCGGCATATGAAGTGTCGCATCAGCAGCCACCCCAGCCCGCCCCGCGGCCTCAATCAACCCCGCCGTAAACCCCTCCACCGTCGGCTCCACAGCCACGATCGAAGGCGACATCGCCCCGAGAACGCAAGCCGTCTTGGTCGCAAACGTATTGGTCACCGAAAGCCCCCCACACGCCGCCATCTCCAGCACCGGATAGCTCGTGTGCGGCGACAGCATCGGGCACAGCAGAATATCGGCTTGGCTCAGCAGCCCCGCATACCCTGCGTAATCGAGCCACGGCGCCCGCTTCAGCACATGCCCAGAACCAAGATCCAACTCCGGCACCGAACTCCGGCTGCCGATCGCCAAAAACTCCCACCCCGCAAAAGCCGGATCAGCCGCCGCTGCTCGCAACGCAAGCAGTCCAAGCCCAAACATGTTTCGCGGATTGGAAGGCCGCGCATAGAACAGCAGCCGCTGCGGACGAGAAGCAGGCGACCGGGAGGCAGGCGAGCGGGAGGCAGGCGAGCGCGAACTCTGCCCCTGCGGACGAAACAACGCCCTATCCACCGCCGGCTCGAACACCATGGCCCGCGCACGGGTCTCAGGATCGGAAAGCCGCCCCAAGCGCTGCTCGAACAAAAAATCCGCCAGCACGCTCTCGTTCACGATCGGCCAGAAATCCATGCCATAGGTCTCGATCGCCCGGGCATAGTTGCTGGACCACGCATGAAACGCCGGCTCGAACTCCTGTAGCATATAGAAAAACCGCTGACACATCATCTGCGGTAGCACAGGCTTCAGCTGCTGCGCTGTCGTCCAATGCGTGGCCAGGAACATGTCGTCAGCCCCAACCCCCAAAGGTGCTGATGCATCGCACGCCGAGGCAATCCCAATCTCCGGAAAATCCGCTCCCCCCAGCAGGCTCTTCGCATGGCCGCGAAACCAAACAGGATCAAGCGACACCCGCGCCGTCGTCGAGACCAGCCGAACCCCAACCCCCTGCTGCGCCACCCGACACGCCAGATTGACAACAGTGTTCGGCCCACCCGTCATCCCAGACCGCGTCCAGGCGGCATCCAGCACGTTCAACATACGAGGCAGCCCCCGCTCCACTCGCACATGCATCGGCACAACATGCTGGACATCGACCAACCGCTCGGCAAAAAGCGCGGGATGGGTATATTGCGTAAGGTTGCGCGCAAACCGCTCGGGATCAGCCCGCAGAAGCGCGACTTGCCCGCCGATCTTGTTCAGAAACCGCCGCATCCT
Source organism: Acetobacterales bacterium (assembly GCA_038229175.1). GTDB lineage: Bacteria > Pseudomonadota > Alphaproteobacteria > Acetobacterales > Acetobacteraceae > CAIQQQ01. The sequence continues at coordinate 3,540 of JBBROR010000230.1, forward strand.
CGCCTCCCCGGCCTCGCGACCCGCTGATGACATGCTACTGATGACCTAATGGGAACGCCGCGTTATACACAGCCCGGCAAGAAGCCGTAAACGTGAGGGACCATGCGGGTCAGCGTCATCTGCCCGGTCTACAACACGTCCCCTGCCCTGCTGCAGGAGGCCGCACTCTCCGTACTTAACGAGCAAAGTGGTGCTGTGGCAGAACTGCTGTTCGCTGACGACCACTCGGACGATCCCACTACCATGGCCACCCTAACCAGGCTCGCAGCCCTGGACAGCCGCGTGCGCGTGCTGCGCGCCACCCACAACGCCGGCCCAGCGGCAGCGCGCAACCGCGCACTTGCGGCGGCCACCGGCGACTGGATCGGCTTCCTTGACGCCGACGACCTGTGGACACTAGACCACCTTACCCAAGCCCAGGCAGTAATTAAGGCCTTCCCCTCATGCGCCTGGATCGCCGCCAACCACGACACGCTGGACAGCAGCGGCACGCGAACCCCATCCGCCCTGCTCTCAGCGGCCCATCCCGGCACCACGATCGCATCCGGCCTGACGCACTATACCGGCCCACAGGCCACCCGCGCACTGATCGGCAACTACTGGCTGCATCTCGGCGGAAGCCTGATCCGGACCGCCATTGCCCGCGCCGCTGGTGGCTTTGCCCCAAACTGCCTCTACAGCGAGGACTGGCTTTTTTTTCTCTGCCTTTCGACGCTGGCCGATCTCACCTACCTGGAAACCACCACCTACGTCCTGCGTCGCCAGCACGCGAGCCTCACCACGTCGGACCGCCGTCTCTCGATCCGCCGCGCCGACGGCAAGCGCGCAGCGATAGCACACCCACTGTTGCAGCCCTTCCGCCGCGAACTACACTGGGCGCTGCACAGCACTTGGAAGGGCCTGGCCGCTAACAATCTCCTCGCCGGTCACCGCTTACAGGCCCTGGGCTTTGCCGCGCGGGCCTTCGCGATGGACCCGCGCAAAGTGGGCCAGCTGATAAAATTCCTGAAGCTTGCAACGATCCGCGACGTCACGCGCCTACGTCAGTCATTGCCAGGCTATAGCCAGGCGGAACTCGGCGTCCCCCAGTAAGCCCATCGGACAAAGCCCACCGTAGTTGCTCAAGGAGCCAAAGGCCGCATACAACGCGATGCCCATTGCACAAACGAGCCGCTGACGTGAAAAGCCTTGTGATCACCGCATTGCCTCCGCTTCGGCCTACCCAAGACATCAACGGAGCACATCTGCGTCAGGCGTTGTTTCTTCGATCGCTGTCGCGGATCAGCAGCCATATGGATATTCTGGCCTTCGCTATCGAGGCAGATGTCGCAGCTTATGCCGACACCACAGCGCTGAACGACGCACAGTCCCGCCATTGGGGATGCCCGGTTTCGATGACGCTAGTGCCGATCGCGCGCCGCACGGAGACCTTTTGGTCCCATTATTTAGCCGGCGTAGGGACAATATCGGCACAGCCAGCCTTCCATCATTATGCTCGGCCGGCGCAGACAGAGGCGGTAGTTCGATGCTTGTCTAAGCAACCTGATCTGGTCTTTGTATCTCGCCTCCATGCCGCGACCGCTCTTTTGTGTGCAAAGTTGATTCCGTCGCGCATGTTCTTCGACCTGGATGACGTCGAGCATAAAGTGCGAATCCGAACAGCACTCGCGCCCCCGTTCTGGTGGGGAAAGACCATTTATGCCTTACACACGCCAGCCATTCTCGCCGCCGAACTGCAAACCGCGCACCAGTCCCGTGCCACGTTTGTCTGCTCAGATAACGACGCTCGCCATCTGCGGCGGCTGGGCTTCGGCCGCAGCGTTACCGTGGTCCCAAACGCCCTGCCAATGCCGGAGCAGCCGCCCGGTCTCGTCGCATCCCCAACCCTGATGTTCATAGGCAGTTACGGCTACCAGCCCAATCGTGATGCAGCCCATCGGCTACTGACC
>JBBROR010000231.1:0-5477 GCA_038229175.1 Acetobacterales bacterium
ACACGGGGGTAATCGGCCGAATTGGATCACTGAACAATGACGGGCCGGTGGGGCGAGGCTGGGGGTCGGTAAACCCTTGGCACTGCTCTTCCGGCTCGTTGTTGTGTAACGGCACCTTTTGCGCGCAGGGCGGCGTGTGGCGGGAGCAAGCCTATCTCATCTGCCGTTTGGCGGATGGTCGCCGCACCTACGGGCGGAAGCTGGAGATCCTGTGTACCTTGGAGCGTTTTTCTTGCGCGCCTATCGCATTGCTGCCATCGGGGTGACAGTCCCAGCGATTTCTTGGCAACCATGTCCGCATGGCTGCTTGACTCGGCTGGATGCCCATCATAGGTTCCGCGCCCTTAGCTGACCCCTGATCGGGTTGTTTTTGCAGGCACCTATTCGTGCGGCGCCGCTCTTCGGATGAGGGGCTTAGGCCGCGTGACGTGGACCCCGCAGGGCGGATTTCCGTCTTCTGTGGGGATTGTCTTTGGAAATGGCTTGGATTTCGGCTTTCGCCATACGGAGTGAACAAGGTCTATGCCGACCATCAACCAGCTGATCGCGAACGGTCGCGAGCCTGCGCCGAAGCGGAATAAGGTTCCTGCGTTGCAGGGTTGCCCGCAGAAGCGTGGTGTCTGCACACGCGTGTATACGACGACCCCGAAGAAGCCGAACTCGGCACTTCGTAAGGTTGCCAAGGTTCGTTTGACCAACGGCTTTGAAGTTGTGAGTTACATCCCCGGCGAGGGGCACAATCTTCAGGAGCACTCGGTTGTGCTGATCCGTGGTGGTCGCGTGAAGGACTTGCCGGGTGTGCGTTATCACATCCTGCGCGGCGTTTTGGATACGCAGGGCCTGCCGAAGCGCCGCAAGCGCCGGTCGCTCTACGGCGCCAAGCGGCCGAAGTAAGAGAGGAAATGCGATGAGCCGTCGTCACCGCGCTGCAAAGCGTGAAATTCTGCCGGATGCGAAGTTCGGCGACACCGTTATCACGCGCTTCATGAATGCGTTGATGTATGACGGGAAGAAGTCTGCTGCCGAAGGGATCGTCTACGGCGCGATGGAAACCATGAAGAAGCGCGGCGGCCCTGCGGCTGACCCGGTTCGCATGTTCCATGAAGCTCTGGATAACGTGAAACCCGCCGTTGAGGTGCGTTCGCGCCGCGTCGGTGGCGCCACGTATCAGGTGCCCGTTGAAGTGCGTACCGAGCGCCGGCAGGCTTTGGCGATCCGTTGGATCATCGACAGTTCACGCAAGCGCGGTGAGCACACGATGGAAGAGCGGCTGTCCAACGAGCTGATGGATGCGGTGAACAACCGTGGTTCGGCTGTCAAAAAGCGCGAAGACACGCATCGGATGGCCGAAGCCAACAAGGCGTTCAGCCATTACCGTTGGTAAGTTCTGGGCCGTTATAATTCGGCGCTTTTGAGTGTGTGCGTAGACGTTAGAACCAACCCCCGTTTGTAGATCGGGCACGGAGAAGACCACGATGGGTAAGGCGAAATTTGAGCGGAACAAGCCGCACTGCAACATCGGCACGATCGGCCATGTGGACCATGGCAAGACCTCGCTGACGGCTGCGATCACCAAGGTGCTGGCGAAGTCCGGTGGTGCCGTTTTCACCGCATACGATCAGATCGACAAGGCTCCTGAAGAGCGTGCGCGCGGCATCACGATCTCGACGGCGCATGTCGAGTATGAGACCGCAAACCGTCACTATGCCCATGTGGACTGCCCCGGTCACGCCGACTATGTGAAGAACATGATCACCGGCGCCGCGCAGATGGACGGCGCGATCCTGGTTGTGTCCGCCGCCGATGGCCCGATGCCGCAGACGCGTGAGCATATCCTGCTTGCCCGCCAGGTTGGCGTGCCGGCTCTGGTTGTGTTCCTCAACAAGATGGATATCGCGGACGCCGAACTGGTTGAGCTGGTCGAGATGGAAGTCCGCGACCTGCTCAGCAGCTACAAGTATCCGGGCGACGATATCCCCATCATCATGGGCTCGGCCGTTTGCGCGCTGAACGACACGCAGCCAGAGATCGGCGAGCAGGCCGTTATCAAGTTGATGGCAGCTGTCGACAGCTACATTCCGCAGCCTATGCGGGCGCTGGACAAGCCGTTTCTGATGCCGATTGAAGACGTGTTCTCGATCTCGGGCCGCGGCACGGTCGTCACCGGTCGCGTTGAGGCTGGCATCGTGAAAGTCGGCGAGGAAGTCGAGGTCGTCGGCATTCGCGACACCACGAAGACCATCGTCACAGGCGTCGAAATGTTCCGCAAGCTGCTCGATCAGGGCCAGGCTGGCGACAACATCGGCGCATTGCTGCGCGGCACGAAGCGTGAAGATGTCGAGCGCGGCCAGGTTCTCGCAAAGCCGGGCACCATCAAGCCGCACAAGAACTTCAAGGCCGAGAGCTACATCCTTACGAAGGAAGAGGGCGGCCGGCACACGCCGTTCTTCACCAACTATCGTCCGCAGTTCTATTTCCGCACGACGGACGTGACCGGCATCGTGAACCTGCCGGAGGGCGTGGAGATGGTGATGCCTGGTGACAACGTGTCGATGGATGTCGAGCTGATCCAGCCGATCGCTATGGATGAAGGGCTGCGCTTTGCCATTCGCGAAGGTGGGCGCACCGTTGGCGCCGGCGTTGTGGCTTCGATCAGCGCCGACACCGTGGTTGCCAAGAAGTAAGACTGAGAGAAGAACGCCTGGGGCTTCGCGGCCCCGGGCGGTATGAAAGATCGCGTTATGGACAACCAGAATATCCGCATCAGGCTGAAGGCCTATGATCACCGCGTGCTCGACAACAGCACGAAGGAGATTGTGAACACGGCCAAGCGGACGGGCGCGCGGGTTCGCGGGCCGATACCGCTGCCCACGCATATTGAGCGCTTCACCGTGAACCGCAGCCCGCATGTGGACAAAAAGAGCCGCGAGCAGTTCGAAATTCGGACTCACCGGCGTCTTCTTGACATCGTCGACCCGACGCCGCAGACGGTCGATGCGCTGATGAAGCTGGATCTGGCTGCCGGCGTTGACGTCGAGATCAAGATCTAGGCTTTGTTTCGCTTGATGAGTTGGAACCGGTTCTTGGGTTCTTGCTATTTGTTCTTTGACTACGGGTCCGGACGGTCGTTTGGATCTGCCATCAACCTACGGACCTTGGCTATGGGTCCCTCTGGGAACGGATATAATGCGAACAGGATTACTCGCTGTGAAGCTGGGGATGACCCGGCTTTTCAAGGCTGACGGGACTCACGTGCCCTGCACTGTGCTGCATCTCGATGAGGTGCAGGTTGTGGGCACGCGGACCGTTGAGAAGAACGGCTACAATGCGGTTCAGCTTGGTTGGGGCACCGCGAAGGTGAAGAACGTCTCGCAGCCCAACAAGGGACATTTCGCCGCGGCGAAGGTGGAGCCCAAGAAGCGCCTGGCCGAGTTCCGCGTGTCTGAGGACGCGCTGCTTGAGACCGGGGCTTACCTGTCGGCCGATCATTTCGTGGTGGGGCAGAAGGTCGATGTCTGCGGCATCAGCAAGGGCAAGGGTTTTGCCGGCGCGATGAAGCGTTGGAACTTTGCTGGTTTGGAAGCCTCGCATGGCGTTTCGGTGTCTCACCGTTCGCACGGCTCGACCGGCAACCGCCAGGATCCGGGCAAGACCTTCAAAAACAAGAAGATGGCCGGTCATTTGGGCGCTGAGCGGATTACTACGCTCAATCTTGAGATCGCGCATGTCGATGCCGACAAGGGCCTGGTTTTTGTCAAGGGCGCTGTGCCCGGCGGCAAGAACGGCTACGTGTTCGTGCGTGACGCGATCAAGAAGGATCGCCATGCGGAGGCGCCGTATCCGGCTGGCCTTCGTAAGGCTGCTGACGCTTCGCCTGTCGAAGCTTCGGTCTGAGGGGCGTATAGACATGCAGATCGAAATCAAAACCCTCGATAACGGCAGCGCCGGCACGGCCGAGTTGCCCGACGAGATCTTCGCCATCGTTCCGCGTCAGGACGTGATGGCCCGCGTGGTGCATTGGCAGTTGTCCAAGCGTCGCTCCGGCAATCACAAGATCAAGGGCATGGGCGAGGTCTCCGGCACAACTCGGAAACCTTACAAACAGAAGGGCACCGGCAACGCGCGCCAGGGTTCGTTGCGGGCGCCGCAGTTTCGCAAGGGCGGTGTTGTTCATGGTCCCGTGGTGCGTGACCATGGTTATGACCTTCCGAAGAAAGTGCGTCGTCTGGGCCTGTTGTCCGCGCTGTCGCAAAAGCAGCTCGATGGCAAGCTTGTGGTTCTCGATGTCGCCAATGGCGCCACCAAGACCCGCGAACTCGCCGCGAAGATGAAGGTGCTTGGTTGGAAGTCGGCCTTGATCGTCGATCATGAGATCGATGGTGGCTTCCTGCTCGCCAGCCGCAACATCATCGGGCTGGCCGTGCTGCCGACCATGGGTGCCAATGTTTATGACATCCTCAACCACGATGTTCTGGCCATTACCACGGCCGGACTTGCTGGCCTGAAGGAGCGCCTGGCATGAGTGCGACGACTGTAAAGAAGGCGCCGAAGCGCAAGCCGGTGCTGTCCCGCGAGGCGATGTACAACATCATCCGTAACCCGGTCGTGACCGAGAAGGCCACGCTGCTGGGCGAGAAGAACCAGATCGTGTTCCGCGTTGCGATCGATGCCTGCAAGCCTGAGATCAAGGCGGCGGTGGAGGCCTTGTTCGGCGTGAAGGTTTTGGGGGTGAACACGCTGGTGGCCAAAGGCAAAACCAAGCGCTTCCGGGGCCGTCCGGGTGTGCGTTCGGATGTGAAGAAGGCTTATGTGACGCTTGCCGAGGGTCAGTCGATCGACTTGACCACCGGTCTGGCTTGAGGGACATCCGATGGCATTGAAACAATTCAAGCCGGTCACCGCGTCGCTGCGCGGCACGGTTCTGATCGATCGCACGGGCCTTTGGAAGGGTAAGCCGGTGAAGGCGCTGACAGAGGGCAAATCGCACTCTGGCGGTCGAAACAACCATGGCCGTATCACCAGCCGGTTCCGGGGCGGCGGACATAAGCAGTCCTACCGCATCGTCGACTTCCGCCGTCGGAAGTGGGACGTGTCCGGCGTGATCGAGCGTCTGGAATACGACCCCAATCGCACGGCGTTCATCGCGCTGATCAAGTATGCGGATGGCGAGTTGGCGTACATCCTGGCGCCGCAGCGGGTGAAGGCCGGCGATGCGGTGGTGGCTGGCGTCAAGGTCGACATCAAGCCGGGCAATGCGATGCAGCTCAGCTCGATCCCTGTGGGCACGATCATCCACAACATCGAAATGAAGCCGGGCGCCGGCGGTAAGATTGCGCGGTCTGCGGGGCAGTTCGCTCAGCTCGTCGGCAAGGATAGCGGCTACGCCCAAGTGAAACTGATGAGCGGCGAGCTTCGTGTGGTTCGCGGTGAGTGCATGGCGACGATCGGTGCGGTGTCCAACCCGGACAACTCGAACC
>JBBROR010000232.1:0-5473 GCA_038229175.1 Acetobacterales bacterium
GCCATTCACGATATCGACGTGCTGGCGATCACCACGCCGACCATCATCTTCGAAGGCAACGCGCTCGAAGCCGCCGCTGGCTTTCCGGCCAACGTCAACGTCGCCGCCGCCTTGGCACTGGCCGGCATCGGACCGCAGCGCACCACCGTGCGCATCTGGTGCGACCCCGGCGTGGATCGCAATATCCATACGATCAAGGTCGAGTCTGATGCGGCCCGCCTGACCATGACCGTGGAGAATGTGCCGAGCGAAAGCAACCCGCGCACCGGCAAGCTTACACCACTCTCGGTGCTGGCCTGCCTGCGCGGGCTGACCAGCACGCTCAAGATCGGTTCCTGAAACATATACGACATTATGCGCTGCGGGACGGCTTTGCAGCGTCACGTGGCGCGTGCATGCTTGCCTTCACGTAATGGCATGGCGCGTGCAAGCTTCCCTAAAGCTGGCGCCACGCGTGCGGCACATAGGAGCCTTTATGAAGCGCATTCTCCTTCTCGGCACAGTCGCCCTGCTCGCTCTCGCCGGACACCCGGCCTGGGCTGTCGATGACATCATCATCGGTGCCGTCTATCCGCTGACCGGCAACGCGGCGCAGGTGGGGCTGGACGCCAAGGCCGCCTACGAAACCGCCGTCGACATCATCAATGGCACCCATGCGCCGATTCCGATGCTGATGGGCAAGGGCGGCGGCCTTCCGAACCTTGGCGGCGCCAAGATCAAGCTGGTGTTCGCCGACAGCCAGGCCGATCCGCAGAAGGCGCGTGCGGAGACCGAGCGCCTGATCACCCAGGACAAGGCGATTGCCATCATCGGCAGCTATACCTCCGCCACCGCGGCGACGATCAGCCAGGTGACCGAGCGCTACGAGTTGCCCTACATGTCCGCCGACAATTCCAGCCCCAGCCTGAACCAGCGTGGCCTGAAATGGTTCTTCCGCACCAGCCCGCACGATGAGATGTTCACGGCGGCAATGTTCCAGTTCTTCAAGGACGAGGGCGAGAAGACCGGCCACAAGGTGGCCTCCGTGGCGCTGTTCTACGAGGACAGCATTTTCGGCACCGACAGCTCGACCGTGCAGCGCAAGCTGGCTGGGGAAAACAAGATTGCCGTGGCAGCCGATATCAAATACCGGGCAAACTCGCCTTCGCTGTCGGCCGAGGCGCAGAAGCTGAAGGCGGCCAATGCCGACGTGCTGATGCCGTCGTCCTACACGTCTGATTCGATTTTGATCCTGAAGGCGATGAACGAGATCGGCTATAAGCCGAAGGCGATCATGGCGCAGGCGGCCGGCTTTCAGGAGCAGTCGTTCCTGACCGGCGCCGGCCCGCTTGCCGAAGGAGCGATGAGCCGTTCATCATTCGCGCTGGATGCCGTGAAGACAAGGCCTGCGATCGAGCCTGTGAATGCGCTGTATCGTGCCCGCAACAACAAGGACCTGAACGACAACACGTCGCGCGACATCACCGCGCTGGTGGTGCTGGTGGACGCGATCAACCGCGCCGGCTCGGCCAAACCCGAGGAAATTCGGAAAGCCCTGATGGCAACGGACGTCAAGGGCAGCGATACCATCATGCCGTGGGCTGGCGTGAAGTTCGATGCGACCGGCCAGAACACCCTGGGGACACCGGTGATCCAGCAGATCACCGGCGGAGCCTACCACACGGTTTGGCCGTTCGACGTGGCTGTGCAGCCTGTTGTGTGGGGCGTGCAGTAACCCCCCCATGACGGTTGAGACCATGATGGTGCAACAGGACGTATGACAATCGAGGCTGTGATGCAGGTTCTCGTCAGCGGCTTGCTGATGGGATTGATCTACGCGCTTGTCGCTGCCGGGCTCAGCCTGATCTTCGGGCTGATGGACGTTGTCAACTTTGCGCATGGCGAGTTGATGATGGTGGCGATGTATGCGGTGTTCACGCTGTGGCAGGTGAGCGGGCTGGACCCGTTCATCCTGTTGCCGATTGTGGCGGCGTTGCTGTTCGGCGTGGGGGTCGCAATCTATCGGCTGCTGATTTCCCGCGCCCTGCAGGTGCGGTTCAACAAGGGGATGGTGCAGATCTTCGTCACCTTTGGGCTGGCGATTTTCATACGTGGGCTTGCCCAGTTGATCTATGGCGGGGAGTTCAGGTCGATCACCACGACCTGGCTCGCCAATCGGACCGCAAATGTCTACGGCGTCTACCTGCCGCTGCCGCAGGTGGCCGCCAGCGTGGTGTGCCTGCTGGCGTTCGCGGGGTTGCTTGCTATCAACCGCACCGAGTTCGGCCGCGCATTGGAAGCCACGCGCGAGGACCGGGAGGCGGTGGCGTTGATCGGCATCGATCGTGACCGGATTTTTGCCCTTGGCTGGGGGCTGGGGTCCGCCACCGTGGGGATCGCCGGCGTGATGCTGGCCGGGTTTTACTATGTATCTCCCAATGTGGGCGCCAATTTCGCGCTGATTGCCTACGTGACGGTGGCGCTGGGCGGCTTCGGCTCGATGCTGGGCGCCTTGGCCGCGGGGCTGCTGATCGGCGAGGTCGAGGCGATCACCGCGCAGCTTCTGGAACCGTCGCTGAAGCAGGTCGGCATGTTCGCCATCTACCTGGCCGTTTTGATGTTCCGGCCGCGTGGCCTGTTTGGGAAGATCTAGTGCAGAACAGCATCATCCTCCGGCGACGCCGCGAGCTTCTGGTTGCAGGGGGGCTGCTCGTGGCCCTCGTTGTGGTGCCATTGGCGATCCACGACGTCTATACCCTCAACCTCATCATCATCACCCTGCTGTTCGCCGGCCTGTCGCAGGCCTGGAACATCCTGGGCGGCTATTGCGGCCAGATCTCGCTGGGCCACTCGCTGTATTTCGGCGTCGGCGCGTATGTCTCCACCATGCTGTTCGTCGGGCCGCACATCCCACCACCGGTGGGCATGCTGGCCGGCGGTGTGCTGGCGGCGCTGGTGGCGCTGCTGGTGGGCTGGCCGTGTTTTCGACTTTCGGGTCATTACTACGCCATCGCCACCGTCGTGGTGCAGGAGATCGGCTATCTGCTGGCGTTGAACTGGGAATGGATCGGGGGCGCGTCCGGCATCTACATCCCGTTCCGCGGCGAAAGCATCCTGAACCTGCAGTTCCGCACGGCGAAGTTGCCGTATCTTTATCTCGTGCTTGGCTTTGCCGCCATCACCTGGCTGGTGGCGTGGTGGATCGAAGGGTCGCGCTGGGGATTTTCGTGGCGTGCGGTGAAGGACGATGTGGTGGCGGCGCGTTCGCTGGGCGTGCGGATCTTCCCGTCCAAGATGATCGCTGCCGCCATCAGCGGCTTCTTCACCGGCGTTGGCGGCGCCATCTTCGCGCAATATGTCGGCTACATCGACCCCGACAGCATCCTCGCCGGCCATATCGCCATCCTGATCGCGCTGCCTGCGGTGTTGGGCGGCGTGGGCACATTGTGGGGCCCGTTCATCGGCGCCGCCGTGCTGATCCCGCTGCGTGAACTCTCCAGCTCCTATCTCGGCAGTTCGGGATCGGGCGTCGATCTGATGCTGTATGGCGCGCTGATCATGGGTGTGGCGCTGTTTCGGCCGCAGGGCCTGGTCAGCCTGTTTCGCAGAGGTGCCCATGGCGCTGCTTGAGGTTCGATCGGTTTCCAAAAGTTTTGGCGGCGTGGCCGCCAACGTGGATATCAGCTTCGATGTGGCCGAGGGCGAGATACTCGGGCTGCTTGGCCCCAACGGTGCCGGCAAGACGTCGCTGTTCAACTCCGTCTCGGGCGAGGTATCCCCGGACAGGGGCGAAATCCTGCTCGCTGGCAAACGCATTTCCGGATTGGGTCCGTTTGCCTGTGCAAAGGCAGGCATCGCGCGCACCTTCCAGGTCGTGCGCAGCTTCGAGAGCATGACGGTGCTGGAAAACGTGATGGTCGGCGCGTTCTCGGGCACGGGTTCCAGCGCCGAGGCGATGCGCAAATCCTATGATGTGCTGGCGTTCTGCGGGCTGCAGGCGAAGGCGGAGGCCCCCGCGCATCTGCTGAGCCCGGCCGAGAAACGCCGCCTTGAAGTGGCGCGAGCGTTGGCCACCGAACCGCGCCTGCTGCTGCTGGACGAGATGCTCACGGGCCTTACGCCCACCGAGGCGCAGGGCGGCGTGCAACTGGTGCGCGACGTGGCCGCACGGGGTGTCACCATCATCATGGTTGAACATGTGATGGAGGTGGTGCTGCCCTTGGTGTCGCGCGCCGTGGTGCTCAATCTCGGCCGCGTGCTGACCATCGGCGCACCGGCGGCGATCGTGAAGAACCCAGACGTGATCAGGGCCTATCTGGGCGACCGCTATGCTGCGCATTGAGGGCCTGTCTGCGTCCTATCGCGGCCTGAAGGCGTTGCAGGGGATCACGCTTGATGTAGCCAAGGGCGAGATCGTGGCGGTTGTGGGGGCCAATGGGGCCGGCAAGACCACGCTTCTGAAATCCATCGCGGGGCTGGTCGTCACAGAGGGGACGATCGTGTTTGATGACCAGGATTTGCGGCGCATGAGGGCGCATATGATTTCGCGCGCGGGCGTTGGCCTGGTGCCGGAAGGGCGGCGGCTGTTTCCACGCCTGTCGGTGGAGGACAATCTGCGGCTGGGCGCCTATGCCATCGAGGGCCCGGACCGTTTCAAGCCGCTGGGGTTGGTGTTCAGCCTGTTTCCCCGATTGCAGGAACGTCTGGCGCAGCGCGCGGAGACGCTGTCCGGCGGCGAGCAGCAGATGCTGGCCATTGGCCGCGCCCTGATGTCGCAGCCGCGGCTGCTGATGCTGGACGAGCCCAGCCAAGGCATCATGCCGAAACTGGTGGACGACATCTTTGCCGCCATCCAGCGTATCCGGGATCTTGGGCTGACCATTCTGCTGGTGGAGCAGCGGCTGGCGGAGGCGCTGGAGATCGCCGATCGCGCCTATGTGCTGCAGACCGGGCGGATTGTGATGTCGGGGCCGGCGGCGGACATTGCGGGGGATGCGGATGTGCGGCGGGCGTATCTGGGGCTGTAGGTCTGGGCGTCGCGCTGGACAAAGCGAGGTTCGGTGTGTGTGGAAGTGATGAATTTCACATATGGAGGCGGTCATGCGGACCAGCATCGACATCGTTGCCGCGTTGATGGAGCGCGCCATGGTTGCGAGATGCTGGACATCATCTTGTTGGAGGTGTTGCGAGGGGCTGGAAGCGAGGCGCACGCGGGCAGAATGGAACGCAACCTTGGGCTTTTTCCGGTAGCAGCGGCGCTCGATCCCGAGCTTGCGCGGGTCACGGCCGGGCATTGCCGGAAACTCCGCACGTTTGGCATCACCATTCGCAAAACCGCCGGTCTGATCATTAGATCATGATGCGTTTGGGTTGCTTCACCCAGACGCACAAACATGCTCGATAAAACAAGGCCTAGAGCGTGATGATTTTGATTCTACCCAAAATCATCACGCTCTAGCGCCTATTGCATTGCGAACGACCACACGCTGCTGCA
>JBBROR010000233.1:0-5432 GCA_038229175.1 Acetobacterales bacterium
CACCACGTCCACACCGTCCTGGTCGAGCCATCGGCGGGCCACGCCGGCGCCGATATCGGGCTTGTTCTGGTGGTCGGCGAAGATCACCTCCACATCGATGCCGCGATTGGCCGCGCCGAAATCCTCGATCGCCTGACGGGCGCAGATCACCCCGGTCATGCCGGTGTCGTCACGATACGGGCCAGACATGTCGGACAGCAGGCCGATGCGAAGGCTCAGTTTCTGGGCGCGCGCAGGCCAAGCCAAAACGCTGGCGGCGGCGGTTCCGAGCATCGTGCGGCGCATAAGTTCCATGGTTCTAGTTCCCCTCGCGAGCGCGTTCGGCGCTTCGTTGACAGCTTACATAGACGGTCTTGAACCGCGCGTCAGCTACAGCCCCGCAGCCTCGTCCACCACGATCTCCCCTGCCACGATCTCGAACGGTACGGCTTCCAGACTGTCGCCCGCGCAAGGGCCCCGCAGGCACAGCCCGCTGGCGATGTCGAAAGTGGCACCATGCATCGAGCAGACGATGTAGGCGCCGTCGCTCGACAAAAAGCGGTCTGGCGCCCAGTCGAGTGCCACGCCAAGATGCGGGCAGGCATTGACATAGATCATGACGTCTTCGCATTGGCGCACACCGAACAGGCCGGTGAAGCCGCCTTTGGCAGGGCGGTAGCTTTTCGATGCACCGTCGGCAATCGCGTCAACCCGGCCGAGCACGCGCGTCATGCGGAGGGCTTCGCTGCCGTGTAGCCGCCGAGCTTGCAAATATAGGCCCAATGTTGCGCCGAAACCGGCGCCACCGACAGGCGGGAAAACTTAACCAGCGCGAGCTCCGACAGTGCAGGGTCGGCCTTGATCTCAGCCAGCGTCACAGGGCGCAGCATTGGGGCTATCGCCCTCATATCGACGCACATCCAGGCTTTCGCCTTACTGCCATTGGCGAGTGTTTTGGGAGGTTCCGCCGAGGGATCGGGATAGGCTTGCCGGACCACCTGGACCACGCCCACGATCTCCTTGCCGATATTCGAATGATAGAAGAACGCCAGATCGCCCATTTTCATGGCTTCCAGATTCTGTCGCGCCATGTGGTTGCGCACCCCCGTCCAGGGCTCGACGTTGTTTTCCACCTGCTGGTCCCACCCGAAAACGTCAGGCTCCGATTTTACAAGCCAATAGGCGGGCATCCCTGTGTCCTTGTGTGAACTGAGGAAAGATTAGAGGATCAGCCCGAAGCTTCAAAGATAGCGGCAGCAAGCCTATATGAGCAGCGTGAACACAGCACCCGCCACCGCCGCCCCCGAAAGTGCCGCAGGCCGAAACCTGCATCGCTTCGCCAATCCCGGCCGCTTCCTCCGGCTGTCCGGCAAGGTGCTGCCATATGTTGCAATCATCGGTATCGCGCTAGCCGGCCTGGGCCTCGTCTGGGGGCTGACACTGTCGCCCGCGGACTGGCAGCAAGGCGACGCGGTACGGATCATGTACGTCCACGTGCCCGCTGCGTGGCTGGCATCCTCCGGCTACGCCATGCTGGCAGCGGCGTCCGTGGCGTCGCTGGTCTGGCGGCATCCGCTGGCCGATCTGGCGGCAGTCGAGATTGGCCCGGTTGGTGCCGCCTTCACAGCACTTTGCCTCGCCACCGGCAGCCTTTGGGGCAAGCCGATGTGGGGCGCCTGGTGGGTGTGGGATGCGCGGATGACGTCCGTGCTGGTGCTGTTCTTCCTGTATTGCGGCCATATCGCTCTGGTGCGCGCGTTCGACGATCCGCAGCGTGGCTATCGGGCCGGCGCAATCCTCGCACTTGTGGGCCTGGTGAACCTGCCGATCATCAAATACTCGGTGAACTGGTGGAACACGCTGCACCAACCCGCCAGCATCACGCTGACCGGCGCGCCTTCGATGGCGCCGGCGATGCTATGGCCGCTGCTGCTCTGCGCAATGGGGGGCATGTTCGGCTTCGCCGCCATCGTGACTGCCCGCACCCGTGCGGCCGTGATGGAGCGGCGCATCCGGGCGCTGACGTTGGCGCAGGTCCGGGACGCATGACGCATCTCCCCTTCATTGTGGCGTCCTATGGGCTGACCATCGTCGTGGTCGGATGGCTGGCGGTGGACTGCTTCCTGCGCACCCGGCGTGCTCGCGCCCGGCTGGCTGCGATCGACCCGCGAGAAAACCGCAAATGACCCGTAAGAACCGCCGGCTGATATTGGTGCTGGGCTGCGTGATTGGCCTTGGCTCTGCCACTGTTCTGGTGTTCCAGGCATTCCGCAGCACCGGCGAACTGTTCATCGTGCCATCGAAGATCGCCACCAATGCGCCCAAGGCAGACCGTAATTTCCGGCTCGGCGGCATGGTGGAAGCTGGCAGCCTGCAGCGGTTTCAGGACGCCAACCGCCCAGCCGTGCGGTTTCGCGTGTCTGATGGCGTGGCCAGCGTGAGCGTGGAATATGTGGGCATCCTTCCCGACCTGTTCCGCGAGGGACAAGGCGTGGTGACGCTCGGCAAATTGCGCCCAGATGGAAGCTTCGCGGCCCAGGAGGTCCTGGCCAAGCACGATGAGAACTACATGCCCCCCGACATGGCGGACGAACTGAAGAAAACTGGCTGGAAACCCGAGCAGGGTTCACCGCCTGCTGCTGCATTGTGGAACGCCGCGAAAGCGAACACGTCCTCCTTGCAGACATCGCCAGGAAAGATCGGCGGATGATTCCTGAACTCGGCCATTTCGCTCTTGCCCTGGCCATCGCGTTCGCTGTGGCGCAGGCCATCCTGCCGCTTTGGGGCGCGCATCGCGGCGATGTCAGGCTGATGCAGGCGGCGCCAGCGCTGGCGCTAGGCCAGTTGATCGGACTGACAGCGTCTTTCGCCTGCCTGGTGTGGGTCAGTGTCACCGACGATTTCTCAGTACAGAACATCGCCGAGAACAGCCACACGTTGAAGCCACTGCTGTACAAGATCACCGGCGCCTGGGGCAGCCACGAAGGCTCCATCCTGTTCTGGTGCCTGATCCTGTCGATCTGCGGCGGTGCGGTGGCGTTGTTCGGCGGCCCGCTGCCGGCCAGCCTGCGGGCACGGGTGATCGGCGTTCTGGGTTTCACCGCGCTCGGCTTCGAGCTTTTTACCCTCATCGAAAGCAACCCATTTACCCGGCTCTGGCCACCGCCGCTGGACGGGCGCGACATGAACCCGTTGCTGCAGGACCCCGGCCTCGCTTCGCATCCACCGATTCTGTATCTCGGCTATGTCGGCTTTGCCATCCCCTTCGCGTTTGCCGTGGCAGCGCTTCTCGAAGGCCGGATCGACGCGGCATGGGGGCGGTGGGTGCGGCCCTGGACCCTGGCAGCCTGGTGCTGCCTGACCGCTGGCATCGCACTCGGATCGTGGTGGTCTTATTATGTTCTCGGCTGGGGCGGCTACTGGTTCTGGGACCCGGTGGAGAACGCCTCGCTGCTGCCCTGGCTGACCGGCACGGCGCTGCTGCATTCGGCCATCGTGGTGGAAAAGCGAGAGGCCCTGAAGACCTGGACGGTGCTGCTGGCGATCGGCACATTCGCCCTCTCGCTGTCGGGCACGTTCCTGGTGCGCTCGGGCATTCTTAATTCGGTCCACTCCTTCGCCAACGATCCCGCCCGCGGTGTCTTTATTCTCGGCCTGCTGGCGCTGATCATCGGTGGCTCACTCCTCATATTCGCGATCCGCGCGCCGACACTTGGAAACTCCGGCCTGTTCTCGGCGATCTCGCGGGAGGGTGCGCTGGTTCTGAACAACATCCTGTTGTGCTCGATCGCGGCCGTGGTGCTGACAGGCACGCTGTATCCGCTCTTCGCCGACCTGCTGCTGGACATGAAGATTTCGGTCGGGCCGCCGTTCTTCCAGGCCACCGTGCTGCCTTTGGCGGCACCGGTGTTCGGGGCGATGGCGGTCGCGCCGATGCTGTCGTGGAAACGCGCGTCGCTGGGGCCGGCCCTGGTTCGGCTATGGTGGGTGGCGCTGGTCGCGCTGGCCGTCGGCATGTTCGCCAGCCTGGGCATGAAGGCGGTGCCGGCATTGGCAATGGGGGCTGCGGCCTGGATGATCCTTGGCGCGCTGGCCGAAATCGTGGAGCGCATCCGGCTGTTCCGCGTGCCGCTGGGCAACAGCGTCGCGCGGCTGTTTGCGCTGAAGCTGTCGACCTTCGGCACCACATTGGGCCATGCCGGGCTGGGGGTGACGGTCGCCGGGCTGGCCGGCATGTCCATGACGGTGGAGCAGGTGCTGCTGGTCCGTCCTGGCGAAACCGTTCAGGTTGCAGGCTACGACTGGCATCTGGCGGGAATGAGTGACGCGAAAGGCTCGAACTACAACGCCCGGGTGGCGACCATCGAGGTCAGCCAGGACGGTGTACCCATCGCGACCCTGTCGCCAGAGCGGCGGGCGTTCACCACGCAGACCATGACCACCACCGAGGCGAAGATCAGCACCAACTTTGTGCGCGATCTGTATGCGGTGCTGGGCGAGGAGCGTGACGGTGCAGCCGTGCTGCGGTTGCACATGAACCCACTTGCGCCATGGATCTGGCTGGGAGCGCTGGTGATGGCGCTGGGCGGGCTTTGCTCGTTGGCGGATCGCCGGCTGCGGGTGGCGGCGCCGAAGCGGGCCGCGTCCGCTGAGGCATTAAGCCGGCCATGAACCGGCGCCTGCTTTTGCTGGCACCCTTGGGCGTGGCTGCCGTCGGCGGGGTGTCGTTCTGGGCGATGCTGCGCGGCATGAAGACCGGCACCTTCGATCCGCGCGGCATTCCCAGCCAGATGATCGACAAGCCGCTGCCGGATTTCGCGTTGCAAGGGTTTGGTCGCGCCGACATTCTGGCACTGAAGCGGCCGGTGGTGCTGAACTTCTTCGCCTCGTGGTGCGTGCCGTGCATCGACGAAGCGCCCACCTTGTTGACCCTCAACCGCGCCAACGTGCCGATCTGGGGCATCGCCTATAAAGACAAGGTGCCGGCAACAGACGCGTTTCTCACCAAATACGGCAATCCGTATCGCCGGATCGCACGCGATCTGGCGGGCCAGGTGGGCATCGAATGGGGCGTCACGGGGGTGCCGGAAACCTACATCATCGACGCCGCCGGCATCGTGCGCTGGCGCTATTCCGGGCCGCTGTCGGTGCAAGCGGTGTCGGTGGTGACGCAATTGGCCACCACATGATCCGCGCGTGGCTGCTCGCCGTCTCACTGCTTGTGTCGCCAATGCTGTTGGCATCGCAGGCCTGGGCCATCGGCGATCCCTCAGAGGCATTGCCCGATCCGGCGCAGGAGGCTCGGGCCGTCGAGATCGGCAGGCAGTTGCGTTGCCTGGTGTGCCAGAACGAAAGCATCGAGGAGAGCGGTGCGGACCTGGCGCGCGACCTGCGAAAGATTGTGCGCACGCATGTGGCGGCGGGCGAGAACGAGGCCCAGATCACCGCCTGGC
>JBBROR010000234.1:0-5407 GCA_038229175.1 Acetobacterales bacterium
CAGGCTGGTTTTGGGAGGGGCGCTAGCCGCCCTTCCGCAGCTGGCGCTGGGCCGCGAGATGCTGCGCTTCGATGGTCTTTATAAGAGCTACGGCGTCCGCGGGATGGAATTCTCTGATCGCGTGCGGGCGCTGTCCGGCACGGCGG
This sequence comes from Acetobacterales bacterium, assembly GCA_038229175.1. Lineage (GTDB taxonomy): Bacteria > Pseudomonadota > Alphaproteobacteria > Acetobacterales > Acetobacteraceae > CAIQQQ01. The sequence goes on from JBBROR010000234.1 coordinate 147, forward strand.
TGGCCATCACGGGCTATATGGCGCCCCCGCTGAAGGCGGAAAGCATGTTCTTCGTGCTGTCCAGCGAGCCGCTTTCGATCTGTCCGTTCTGCGAGTCGGATGCCAACTGGCCCGTCGATATCGTGGTTGTGTATCTCGCCCGCGTGGCGCCGTTGACCGCAGCGGGGTCGCGCATCACGGTATCCGGGCGGCTGGACACCGGATCGTGGAGCGACCCCGATACCGGCTTTGTCAGCCTTTTGCGCGTTGTGGGAGCTGACTACCAGCGTGTCTGATCAGGGCGCGCTCATGCTTTCCGGCGTGCGGGTGGTGTTCGCACAGGGCCGCGCCAGCTCTGTTGTAGCCGTGGATGCGGGGCATCTGGCGGTGGAACAGGGAACGCTGCTGGGCATAAGCGGCCCGTCCGGCTCTGGCAAAACCACGCTTTTGCATGTGCTGGCCGGGCTTCAGACGCCCACCATGGGGCGCGTGCGCTGGGGTGCGGATGAGCTGGTCGGCATGAGCGAGAAGGCACGGGATTCCTGGCGGCGGCAGCATGTTGGTTTCGTGTTCCAGGACTTTCACCTCGTGCCTGAGCTGACGGCGCGGGAAAACGTCCTTCTGCCGCTGTGGTTCGCCAGGTGGGCTGTGGGTGCGGACGCCTTCGCCCGTGCCACGGCGTTGCTGCAACAGGTTGGCGTGCCTGATCCGGATCGTCGCGCCTCGGTGCTGTCGCGCGGCGAGCAGCAGCGGGTGGCGATTGCGCGCGCCCTGCTGTGTGGGCCACGCCTGATCCTGGCCGATGAGCCCACGGCTAGCCTTGATGCCGAAACCGGTGCCGTGGTGGCCGACCTGCTGGTGCGATCTGCCAAGGCTGCCGGCGCCACGCTCATTCTGGTGTCGCATGACCCCGCGATGCTGGCCCGCATGCAGGTTGTGCGGCGGATGGACAAGGGGGTGCTGCTGGCATGAACCCGTTTGCGATGGTGCGCGCCGATCTGCGCGCGATGCGGTGGAGCGCCGTGGTTGTGGTGCTGCTGGTGGCGCTTGCGGTGGCGATCGGCATCGCGGTGGCGGCGCAGGAGCGCGGGCTGCGGCAGGGCAGTGCGCGGGCGGCCGATGATTTCGATCTGCTGATCGGCGCTCCCGGCAGCCAGACGCAATTGGTGCTGACCAGCATCTACCTGCAGCCCGAGGCGTTGCCGCTGATCGATGGCGGCCTGCTCAACACGCTGACCGCCGATCCGCGGGTGGCGGGTGTGGCGCCGATCGCGTTCGGCGACATTTTCCGGGGTTATCCCGTGGTAGGGACCACGCTGCCGTTTGTGTCGCGCTGGGGGAAAGTCGTCGCCAGCGAGGGGCGGCTGTTCTCAGCCGAAGCAGAGGCGGTGATCGGCGCTGACGTAAAGCTGGCGCTGGGCGAGGACATCACCCCGGCGCACGCGACGGCGGGCGAGAAGTTGCAGGCCGGCGAGGAAGGGGCGGAAGAACACGAGCACAAGCATGAAGGCGTGGTTTATCACGTGGTCGGGCGGCTGCCGCGCCTGGGCACGCCATGGGACCGCGCGATTTTGATCCCGGTGGAAAGCGTGTGGGAGACCCATGGGCTCGGGAACGGACATGCGACGGACGAAGCGCCGTTGGGGCCGCCGTTCGACGCCAAACGCGTGCCGGGCGTGCCGGCCATCGTGGTGAAGCCGCTGCGGGTGGCAGATGCGTATCAGCTCCGGTCGCAGTATCGGAAAGACGGCACGATGGCGCTGTTTCCGGCCGAGGTGCTGGTGTCGCTGTATCGCACCGTGGGCGATCTGCGCGACGTGATCGTGATTGCCGCTGGGCTGAACAATCTGTTGGTGTTCGCGGCGGTGCTGCTGTTGATTGCGACGTTGGTGACGTTGCGGAGGCGGCGTTATGCCGTGCTGCGGGCGCTGGGGGCACCGCGGGCCTATGTGTTGTTGGTGACGTGGTTGGGAGCGGCGGGGTTGATTTCGGTGGGGTGCGTTTTGGGGCTGGCTTTGGGTTGGGTGGCATCCTCGGCGGTGGCGGCGGAAGTGGAGCGGCAGACCGGGTTGCATGTGGCGGCCGGGCTGGGGTGGGGCGAGTTTAGGTTTGCGGCGGGGCTGGTGGTGGCGGGAAGTTTGTTTTCCATTGTGCCGGCTTTGGCGGCGTGGCGATTGCCGGTTTCGGAGGGATTGCAGGCGGGATGAGGTTTGTTGGTTTCACCTCACTATTCTGCCAGAGGCCAGCTTCAAGCTCCGGTTTCTGAATTGTGCGTCGAGACCGGCTGATTGACCTCAGGAGATGGTTGCGTAACTGCGCTCCGCCGGCAGGGCATATGCGACATGGACGACGTTTATGTATACGCGACCCTGAAACGACTTTATCGCCTGATTTAGCATATGTCGCTTTCCCGGATCTTTCGGAACAATACATCCATCGCTGCCATGTTCTCCGCGGCCATGAATAAAAAAGTCATTGCCACGATGATGCGCAATAGGGTGAGGAGAAAATGGAGACCTTATATTCATCGCATCGATCGTCCGCAGCAGCTGAACACATTCATGAAATTTTGGATGGTGCGCCACGTATTTGCAGAGGTAATGACCTCCAGGCAGTGTCCCACCACGATGATGGACATCTCTTTTAGTTGTGGCGGATCGACTGCTCAACGACGTGTCCCACAACTTCGGGTGTAGGCTGCCGCGTCCGCCACCGGAATAGGCTGCCATATAGAAATGACTTATGCCGATATTTCCGCGGAGAACTTCATGAGCTGCATCGTAAGTGAGGACCACCGTTTCGATCGGCACTGAAGAGTTTGTCATGCTGTCAACTCCATAGAGCTATACCAACTTTGAGCTTTGACCGATACAATATCAATACAGTTCAGTGATCAAGCGTCATGGTCTCCCGGTGCGATGATAGGGGTGGCCGGTCGCTATGGCGCGGGCGCGGAAAAGTTGTTCGACCAACAGGACTCGGACCAGCATATGCGGCCAGGTGAGCGGGCCCAGGGATAGGGTGTGGTCGGCGCGGGCCATGACGGCGGAGTCGAGGCCTTCGGCACCACCGATGATGAAGGCGATGGGCCGGGCGGCTTCGATCCAGCCGGTGAGAAGGGTTGCGAAGCGTTCGCTGGCGGGGGCTGCCACGCCGAGGTCAAGTGCTATTGCGAAGGCGTTGGCGGGGATGGCGGCGAGAATGCCGTCCGCCTCGCGCCGCTTGATCTCCGTGGCGCTGCCGCGGCCTTCGGCGATTTCGTGCACCGCGAGTTTTGGCCGCAGCCGGTCGTTGTAGCGGGTGAACAGGTCGGCCTCGGGCCCGCGCCCGATGCGGCCGACCGCCACCAGGCGCCATTCAGCCAGGTTCGGCTTCCGCGTCCACAGCGGCTTCGTCGACGACGGTTTCGTCGAGGTCTGGGCCCCACATGCGCTCCAGGCCGTACATCACACGGGCCTCGGCCTTGAACAGGTGGATGACGATGTCGCCGGCGTCGATCAGCACCCAGTCCGAGCCGTTGGCGCCTTCGATCTGCACGCGCTTGAGGCCGGCTTCCTCCAGCTTGTCTTCCAGATGCGTGGCCATGGCGCTGATCTGTCGATCGGCGAGGCCGGTGGCGATCACCATGCGGTCGGCGAACGAGGCGCGGCCGGCGAGATCCAGCGCCACGACGTTTTCTGCTTTGTCGTCTTCCAGGCTGGCGAGGATGATTCCCTGCAACTGGTCGAGCCGCGAGGGTGCAGCGCGCTCGCGCACCGGCTTGGTTTCCTTCTTGGGGCCAGCGGCGACGGCCTTCTTGCGCGGCGTGCCGGGCGAAGCGGGCACGGAGCCGGCGGGCTTGGGGGCCGCACGCTTGCGCACCGGCTTGGCGGGCGTTTCACCCGACAAGGTTGCGGTGGGAGCGGGCGGAGTCGGCGGGGCGGGCGGCTTGCGGGCGATGGTCGTATGCTCCTGAAACCGGATCAGACATGATTCCGGGCACGTATGGCGGTGGCGGACTCGCTGTTTTCAGATGCCGGCAGAAACACCCAGCCGGGCGCCGCGAACCGCTGCAACGCGGGTGCCTGGCGCTCGAGATGTCGGGCCGGACGCAGGCGCTGGGCCGCCTGCCCTGCCAACGCGCGATGATTGTAGGTCGGGCGCGGCAGCACGGCAAAGGGGGTGTGGCGGGCGATTTCCAACCATTCGTTCCACGCCGGCAGCTGCACCAGATTGTCAGCGCCCATCAGCCACACGAAGCGCACGCGTGGGAAGCGGATTCGCAAGCGCCGCAACGTGTCCACGGTATATCTCGTGTGCAGATGGCCTTCGATGGCGGTGGCGACGATGCGCTTTCCGTCCGCGATTGCGCGTGCGGAGGCGAGTCGGGCTTCGGGCGAGGCCATGCCGACGCTCGGCTTCAGCGGGTTACCGGGCGACACCAGCAGCCAGACCTGGTCGAGACGCAGGCGTTTGCGGGCGATGTGCGCCACGTGCAGATGCCCCGAATGTGCCGGATTGAAGGAGCCGCCGAGCAGGCCCACCGCTGTGCGCCGTCGGTCGCCCCAACGTGGAATGGGGTCGTGCGCGGGTTGGCTCAGGGGCGCACCTGGCCTGTTCCCGTGATGAGGTAGCGGTAGGTGGTGAGCTGCTCGACGCCGACGGGGCCGCGGGTGTGGACGCGGCCGGTGGCGATGCCGATTTCGGCGCCGAAGCCGAATTCGCCACCGTCGCAGAACTGGGTCGACGCGTTCCACAGGCAGACCGCGCTGTCCACGGCGCGTTGGAAGTGCTCAGCGGTTGCCGCGTCTTCGGTGACGATCGCGTCGGTGTGCGAGCTGCCGTGGCGGGCGATGTGGGCGAGGGCAGTTTCGATGCCATCGACCACGGCGATGGAGAGCGTGGGGCCAAGCCATTCGGTGTTGAAATCGGCTTCAGTGGCGGCGGGGAGCGTGGGGACGATGGCGCGGGCCGGGGCGTTGGCGCGGAAGTCGCAGCCGAGGGCTTTGAGGTCGGACACGATGGCGGGCAGCAGCGACGGTGCGATTTCGCGGTCGATGAGAAGCGTTTCGGTGGCGCCGCAGACGCCGGTGCGGCGCATTTTCGCATTGGCCACGATGGCGCGGGCCATGGCGGGGTTGGCCGCCGTATGCACGTAGGTGTGGCAAAGACCCTCGGCATGGGCCAGCACCGGTACGCGCGCCTCGGCTTGGACGCGTTCAACCAGGGCGCGGCCGCCGCGGGGAATGATGAGGTCGATGAGCCCGGCCGCGGCCAGCATCGCAGCGACGAAGGCGCGATCC
>JBBROR010000235.1:0-5334 GCA_038229175.1 Acetobacterales bacterium
CCGCGACACCACGGCAGATTTTGAAAACCCTGCGCCAGACCTATTGCGGGCCGATCGGCGTGGAGTTCATGCACATCCAGGACCCCGAACAGAAATCCTGGATCCAGCGCCGCGTCGAAGGCGCGCCATGGGCCACCGCGTTCGATGCCGAGACGAAGAAGACCATCCTGCAGCAACTGACCGACGCCGAAGGGCTGGAGACGTTCTGCCAGAAGCGCTTCGTTGGCACCAAGCGGTTCGGGCTTGAGGGCGGCGAGGTCACCATCCCGGCCGTGCAGACCATCATCGACACCGCGGCCCGCGCCGGTGTGTGCGAAGTTGCGATCGGCATGTCCCATCGCGGGCGGCTCAACACGCTCGTGAACATCGTCAAGAAGCCCTACACCCAGCTGTTCAGCGAGTTCGGCGGCAACAGCTTCAAGCCGGACGACGTGCAGGGTTCGGGCGACGTGAAATACCATCTCGGCACCTCCACCGATGTCGAGATCGCCGGCCACATGGTGCATCTGTCGCTGCAGCCGAACCCGTCGCATCTGGAAGCGGTCGACCCCGTCGTGGTGGGCAAGGTGCGTGCGCGTCAGGACATGAAGGGCGATACCAAGGGCCGCCGCTCGGTGATGGGCATCGTGATGCACGGCGACGCGGCGTTCGCCGGCCAGGGCCTTGTGTATGAGACGTTGGCCATGAGCCAGCTGATCGGCTACCGCACCGGCGGCACCATCCACGTCATCACCAACAATCAAATCGGTTTTACGACAGTTCCGGCGCACGCCTATTCCGGCTTGTATTGCACCGACGTCGCCAAAAGCATCCAGGCGCCGATTTTGCACGTGAACGGGGACAACCCCGAAGCCGTAGTCTGGTGCGCGCAGTTCGCCGCCGAGTTCCGCCAGGAATTTGCCTGCGACTTCGTGCTCGACATCGTCTGCTATCGTAGGCACGGCCATAACGAGACGGACGAGCCCGCGTTCACGCAGCCGATCATGTACAAAGCCATCAAGGACCTGAAGACCACCCGCACCCTATACGCGGAAAAGCTCATCGCCGAGGGTGCCATCACATCGGCCGATGCCACCGCGATGTGGGACGGGCTGATGGCCAAGATGGAAGAAAGCTACGCGGTCGCCAAGGACTACAAGCCGAACAAGGCGGACTGGCTGGAAGGCCACTGGTCTGGCCTGAAGCAGCCGGACGATCAGGCCGAATGGACCGATGGGCCCACTGGCGTGACGGAAAAGGAGCTGAAGAGCATCGGCATAGCCATCAGCCAGGTACCGGGCGACTTCAACCTCAATCCGAAAATCGCCCGCCAGCTTGAAGCCAAGAAAGTAGCGGTCGAAACCGGCGAGGGCATCGACTGGGCAACGGCCGAGGCGCTGGCGTTCGGCGCGCTGCTGATGGACGGCCACCGCGTGCGACTCTCGGGTGAGGACTGCCAACGCGGCACGTTCAGCCAACGCCATGCCGTGCTGATCGACCAGATCAACCAGGCCGAATACACCCCGCTCAACAACATCGCGCCCGAGCAGGCCAAGATCGAGGTCTACAACTCCCTTTTGTCCGAAGTGGGCGTGCTCGGCTTCGAATACGGCTATACCCTGGCCGACCCGCGCAGCCTGGTGCTGTGGGAGGCGCAGTTCGGCGATTTCGCCAACGGCGCGCAGGTGATCATCGACCAGTTCCTGGCCTCCGGCGAAACCAAGTGGCTGCGCATGTCCGGCCTCGTGCTGCTGCTGCCGCATGGCTATGAAGGCCAGGGTCCCGAGCATTCCTCCGCCCGCCTGGAGCGTTACCTGCAGCTTTGCGCCGAGCGCAACATGCAGGTCGCCAACCTCACCAGCCCCGCCAACTATTTCCATGCGCTGCGCCGCCAGTTGAAACGCAACTTCCGCAAGCCGCTGGTGCTGATGACGCCGAAGTCGCTTCTGCGGAACAAGCTGGTGGTAAGCCCGCTTTCGGATTTCGTTACCGGCAGCAAGTTCAAGACCGTCATCGGCGAGATCGACACGATTGCCGCCGGCGCGGATGTAAAGCGCGTCGTGCTGTGCTCCGGCAAAGTCTATTACGACCTGCTCGCCGAGCGCCGCGAAAAGGCCATCACGGACATCGCCATCGTTCGCGTGGAGCAGATCTATCCGTTCCCGGTGATCTCATTGCCCACGGTGCTGGGCGAATATCCGAACGCCGAGATCGTCTGGTGCCAGGAAGAGCCTGAAAACATGGGCGCCTGGAGCTTCGTCGATCGCAAGATCGAGGATGTCCTCACCGCCATGGGCACACCAAAACGCCCTCGCTATGTCGGCCGCATCGCCGCCGCCTCTCCCGCCACGGGCCTGGCCAAGGTGCATGCCGCCGAGCAGGCCGCCCTGGTGTCCCAGGCACTGACGCTGGGCTGATCCGAACCGTGGTGCAGCCCAACCCGGTCCAGCTTCGGCGCGCTGATGCGGGCGATCTCGCCTTCATCATGCAGACCGAACGCCAGCCGGGGTTTGACTGGTTCGTCGGCCGCTGGGATGAGGCGAAGCACCGTGCGATCATGCAGGAAAGCTCCAGCGCCTATCTTGTTGGCATCGGCCCCGACGGCGAAACCCTGGGCTTTGCCATCCTGCGGCAGATCGACGACGCAGATGGCAATGTCTATCTCCAGCGTGTGGCGATGGCCCAGCCAGGCGGTGGTTTCGGCCGGCACTTCATGCGGGCGATCATGGCCTGGGTTTTCGAACAGACCCAGGCCCATCGGTTCTGGCTGCTGATGAAGGTTGGTAACGACCGCGCTGATCACGTCTATCGCAGCCTCGGCTTCACCGAGGAAGGCCGCCTGCGCAAAACCCAAAAAGCCCCGGACGGGACACGCCTGGATGCACTGATGTTTTCGATGCTTCGCCCCGAGTGGCCAAAGACCATGGGTTCAGCTACCACCTGACCGAAATTTAGACTTCATACCAAGACTGGAACGACCTTATGGCGACCGACATCAAGGTGCCCACATTGGGCGAGAGCGTCACCACCGCGACGATCGCGAAGTGGCTGAAGAAGGTGGGTGACGCCGTCGCCGCCGACGAGCCTTTGGTGGAGCTGGAAACCGACAAGGTCACTGTCGAGGTCAATGCCCCCGCGGCAGGCACATTGGCCGAAATCGTGGCCCAGGAAGGCGCCGAGGTTGAGGTCGGTGCCCTGCTCGGCACACTCGGCGAAGCCGGCCGCAGCGTGGCCCAGCCGGCCGCCAACCCCGCCGCCGGCGTGAACCCGCCCCCCACGCCGTCTGGCCCGGTGGCGCGCCCCGCCACTCCGCCATCCGACGTTGCAGCCCACCCCCCGCTGCCGGCCGCCGCCAAGATGATGGAAGAGAAATCCATAACTCCCGCCGCGATCGGCGCCGGCACCGGCAAGGATTCCCGCATTACCAAGGGCGACGTGATCGACTTCCTCGCACGCCCCACTGCAGCGCCTGCTGCCGCGGCCCCCAGGGCCGCGCGCACGCTTGAGGAGGGCGAGGAGCGGGTGAAGATGACACGCCTGCGCAAGACCATCGCCATGCGCCTGAAGGAATCGCAGAACACCGCCGCCATGCTCACCACCTTCAACGAGGTGGACATGGGTGCGGCGATGGCCCTGCGGTCCGAGTACAAAGAAGCCTTCGAGAAGAAGCACAACGGAGTCCGCCTGGGCTTCATGAGCTTCTTCGTGCGCGCCTGCGTGGCCGCGCTGAAGGAATTCCCGGCCGTCAACGCCGAGATCGATGGCGACGACCTGGTCTACAAGCACCACGTTCACATGGGCATCGCCGTCGGCGGCGCCAACGGCCTGGTCGTGCCCGTGGTCCGCCACGCCGACGACATGAGCTTCGTGCAGATCGAAAGAGCCATCAGCGATTTCGGGCGCCGCGCCCGTGATGGCCAGCTGAAGATTGACGAACTCTCCGGTGGCACCTTCACCATCACCAACGGCGGCGTCTATGGCTCGCTGATGTCCACCCCGATCCTGAACGCACCGCAGGCCGGCATCCTCGGCATGCACAAGATCCAGGACCGCCCAATGGCCATTAACGGCAAAGTCGAAATCCGCCCGATGATGTACTTGGCGCTGAGCTACGACCACCGCATCATCGACGGCAAGGAGGCCGTCTCGTTCCTCGTCCGCGTCAAGGAAATGATCGAAGACCCCCGCCGTCTCCTTCTGGGTCTCTAAGGAAAGAGTCCTAACACCCAATATGTCTTTGAAGTCCAGGGCTCGGCCCTGGCGGGGGTTGAGGGGCCCAACGCGCTGGCGTGCTTCGCACGACGCCTCTCGCTTTCCTTGATCGGGAGCACGTGACATGAGTGACCAGTTCGACGTTATCGTGATTGGCTCTGGGCCTGGCGGCTATGTGTGCGCCATTCGCGCGGCACAGCTTGGCATGAAGGTGGCGTGCGTGGAAAAGCGCGCCACGTTGGGCGGCACGTGTTTGAACGTGGGCTGCATTCCGTCCAAGGCGATGCTGCAATCATCGGAGAACTTCGAGGAAGCGACGCACCGCTTCGCCGATCACGGCATCATGCTCGGCGAGATCAAGTTGGATCTTGCCCGCATGCAGGCGCGCAAGGGCGAGGTTGTGGCCGCCAACACCAAGGGCGTGGAGTTTCTGTTCAAGAAGAACAAGATCACCTGGCTCAAGGGCACCGGAGTCATCAAGGCCGCTGGTATCGTGACGGTTGAAGGTATGGACTACGCTGCGAAGAACATCATCATTGCAACAGGCAGCGAAAGCACACCCCTTCCGGGCGTGGAAGTTGACGAGAAGACGATCGTCACCTCCACCGGCGCGCTGGAGCTGGACCGCGTGCCCGGTCACCTCGTCGTCATCGGCGCCGGCGTGATTGGCCTGGAGCTTGGCAGCGTGTGGAGCCGCCTGGGCGCCGAGGTGACGGTGGTTGAGTATCTCGACCGCATCACCCCTGGCATCGACAACGAGATCGCCAAGCAGTTCGAGCGTGTGCTGACCAAGCAGGGCTTGAAGTTCAAGCTCGGCTCTAGGGTCACCAAAGCCGAGAAGACCAATTCCGGCGTGCGGCTTTCGGTCGAGCCCTCAAAGGGCGGGGACACCGAGACCATCGATGCCGACATCGTGCTGCTCGCCATAGGCCGCCGCGCCTACACGGCAAGCCTGGGGCTTGCCGAAGTAGGCGTTGACGTTGATGCGCGTGGCCGCGTTGTCACCAACGGCCATTTCGCCACCAACGTGCCTGGGATCTTCGCCATCGGCGACGTGATCGCAGGCCCGATGCTGGCGCACAAGGCCGAGGACGAGGGCGTGGCGTTGGCAGAAATGCTGGCGGGCCAGGCCGGCCACGTGAA
>JBBROR010000236.1:0-5236 GCA_038229175.1 Acetobacterales bacterium
CAGATGCACCACGATCGCGGGCGCGCGGCCCTGGTCGCGGATGCGGTCCAGCATGACGCGGAACTTGTCCTGTTCGGACGGTGGCAACTCCGGCAGCAGATCCTGGCCCGGCGTGATGCTCAGCGCACGCAACGCCGCCAGATTGGCCTCGACCACGTTGAAACCATCGGCCCGCACAATCAGCACCGGCTCGCTCGACGTGTCGAACAGCATGCGGTACCGCGTCTCGACGTCGCGCAGCTTCCAATAGTCCTGTTCGCGCGCATGCTGCACCGCAACCAGCCGGTTCTGCAGTTCGGTGACGGTGGATTGGCTCTTTCCAATGGCAATCAGCCCGGCATCGCCGCCGAGGCGGATGGTGGAATATTCGACTGAAAGTTCGAGACCGTTCGGAAAGCGCTGGTTGACGGTGCGAAACCCGGAAACCCCGCTGGCCTTTGCATCCTGCACCATGTTGCGCACCCGGTCGCCGGCACCGTCGGACACGGTGTCAGCCCAGTTGCAGCCGACCCAGGCGTCCACGCCACCCACGGGAAGACTGTCGGCGAGTGTGGCGCGCTGGATATTGCCTTCAAGGTCGAGCAGCAAAGTGATGTCAGGACGCGAAATCGTAATGTTGGGCATGATCGAAACGACACTCCAACCATCAGCCGTACCGCGGGACTGACACAAGGAGTGTAATCCTTTCAGGACACAGAAGATACCGTTTGCGTCAGCCGGCACATTATTTTTCGCAGGTGCAGCAAAATCCCGGACATACCCATCAGCCCAGCCCAAGGCCAGCCCAAGGCCCGCTCAATGCTCACGCCCTGACGGTCCTGCCACGCCTCAGGCGGCGCGGCGTAGCTGCAACGCCGACCACGCCGCCGAAAGCGATTCGACAAGGTGGCGCATGGCGGCTTCGGTGTGCAGCGGCCCGGGCGTCAGACGCAGCCGTTCCGTGCCGCGCGCGACCGTTGGGTAGTTGATCGGCTGCACATAGACGCCGTACTCGTCGAGCAGCATGTCGCTGAGCTGCTTGCAGCGCACAGGGTCGCCCACCATCACCGGGACAATGTGGCTGGAGTTGTCCATATGCGGCAGCCCCGACGCATCCAGCATCACGCGCAGCCGTGCAGCGTTGGCCTGCTGGGCCTCCCGCTCGGCCGAACTGATCTTGAGATGGCGGATGCTGGCGGTGGCACCAGCGGCAATCGCCGGCGGGAGGGCGGTGGTGAAGATAAATCCCGAGGAGAAGCTGCGAACAAAATCGCACATCGCCGCAGAGCCCGCGATATAGCCGCCCACCACGCCGAACGCCTTGCCCAAGGTGCCCTCGATCACATCGATCCGGTGCGACAGCCCCTCCCGCTCGGACACGCCGCCGCCGCGCGGGCCATACATGCCCACCGCGTGCACCTCATCCAGAAAGGTCATGGCATGGTACTTGTCCGCCAGATCGCAGATTTCGCGCATCGGCGACATGTCGCCATCCATCGAATACACGCTCTCGAACGCAATCAGCTTGGCGCGGCCGGGCTCCACGGCGGCCAGTTTGGCCTCCAGATCGGCCACGTCGTTATGCTTGAAGATCACGGTCTCGGCGCGGCTATGGCGGATGCCTTCGATCATCGAGGCATGGTTGGAAGCATCCGACAGGATCACGCAGTTGGGCAGCCGTGACGCCAGGGTGGAGATCGTGGCCCAGTTGGACACATAGCCGGAGGTGAACAGCAGAGCCGCCTCCTTGCCGTGCAGATCGGCCAGCTCGGCTTCCAGCAGCACGTGGTGGTGGTTGGTGCCTGCGATGTTGCGGGTGCCGCCGGCGCCGGCGCCGCAGCTGTCCAATGCGGCATGCATCGCAGCCAGAACAGCCGGATGCTGGCCCATGCCGAGATAGTCGTTGGAGCACCATACCGTGACGTCGCTCACACCGTCACTGCCATGCCGCGTGGCCTTCGGAAAGGCGCCGACCTGGCGCTCGAGATCGGCGAAAACACGGTAGCGGCCTTCACGGCGCAGGCCGTCGAGCTGCTTGCCGAAGAACGCTTCGTAGTCCATGGCAGTCTCCAGAGAAGAAAGCATTGAGGTGGGCGCGTCGTCGGTCGGTGTGGTCGCATTCATCGTGCAGCCTCCGGCGCCGGCTTCGTCACGCCAGACGCATTGGTGGATGTGGGCCGGGCTTCGCGTTTCTGTAGATACCAGTTCCACAGCGCTTCGAAGGGCACCGGTATCACGAGCGCCCAATGCTCCACCACGCCCAGCACCATCATGGCTGCCAGGAAAGTGGCCGAGGTTGCGGCGAATTCGGTGGCAGCAGGGTCAGCGGCGTGTTGCACCAGAATAGTCGACAGCACCATGCCAATGGTGACGGAGACGGGCATCAAGGCGTTCATTGGCCGCTGCCGGAAGAAGCTGCCGAGATAGCGCAGATGCAGCGGCAGGAAGCGCTCGCTGACGTTGCGCACGCCCAGGAACAGGTTGAGCTTGGCGCTGACCCGCATGCCCCAAAGAATGGCATAGGTCCAGGTTGCCACCTGGTTCGCACCGCCCCAGCTGAACGCCAGAATGGCGCCGAAACCAACCATTATCGCCAGCTCATGGTAGATCACCACCTGCACGCCGTGCACGAAATGCTTCCAGCCCCGGCAGTCATGGGCGCAGGCATGCTTGCGTGGGCCGGTGATGATGCCCATCAGAAAGCTCATCTCCTGCCAGCCCCACACGATCAACGCCACCACGAAGCCGGCATAGGCGCCGCGCACCGTGGTGTCGTCGTTGATCCAACCCAGGGCCTGGAAGGCAAAGCCTGCCAGGATCGAGGCACCCAGCAGGCTGAGCGGGAAAGTCCGGCGCGGAAGATGGTCGAGGAAGATGATCAGGCCCGTGCTGAACCACCACACAAACAGCGCGAATGCGATCGGCAGTCCATACAGGCCCATATCGTCGCCCCTACCAGACCGGCTGCAGGCGGACGTTGGCCGGCAGTTCATGGGTATGCACGGGCAGCAGGTAAAGCCGCACGAAAATGGCCGCCGCCGCCGCGCTGTAGCCGATCCGCTTCACGCGGCCCACGAACCCGCCCTGCTTCTTGGCGCGCGACAGGCCCTCGGTGATCTTGCGCATCCGCTCCAGCCCACGTGCGAAGGCGGGATTGTCCAGATCGAGCGTGATCGGGAACACCTGCTTGCTGATCTCGGACGTGATGCGGAACACCTTGAAATCATAGTCGGTGGGATCGATGCCCATGCCGGCGTGGAATTCGTGCCGCGCATGGTCACGCACATACATCGTGGCAAACACCGCGAGGACAAAAAAGCGGATCCAGAGCTTGTTCACGCCGGTGAGGTATTTCGGGTTCGACCGCATCAGCAACGCGAATGCCTCGCCATGACGGAACTCATCGTTGCACCAGTTTTCGAACCACTTGAAGATTGGGTGGATCATGAATTCCGGATGCGCCTGCAGATGCCGGTAGATCGTGATATAGCGGGCATAGCCGATCTTCTCGGACAGATAGGTCGCGTAGAAGATAAATTTCGGCTGAAAAAAGGTGTATTTCTTCGACTTCGTGAGGAAGCTGAGGTCAACGCCCACGTTGAAATCCTTCAACGTGTCGTTGATGAAGCCGGCATGACGCGCCTCGTCGCGCGCCATGAACGCGAACAGCTCGCGCACATCGGGGTTGGTGATGCGCTTCTTGATCTCGGCATACAGCACGCAGCCGGAGAATTCGGCGGTGACGGAGCTGACCAGGAAGTCGATGAACTCCTTGCGGAGTTTTGGCTCCATCGCGTTCACATCGACGTCGAAGAACGCGTTGCGCATGAAGTGACGCTTGTTCGGATCTGCCCGCATTTCCACGACGAGCTTGTCCCAGTCTTCGCGCACCGATTCGACGTTCAGGCGATCCATCGCCGGGAAATCTGTGGTGTAAAAGCGCGGCGTGAGGATCGTGTCCTCCTGCGCCGACTTGGTGGCATCATTGACCTCGCGGCGGCGCGCCGGATCGGCGGCGGGGCGGTCTGTCAGCGTTGTGCTCATCGTGCGGCCCTCGTCACCATTCCATTTTCGATATCGTCCTTCGGCTGGAAGCCGACCTCGTAAAGCTCGGTCAGCTCGAACAGGCCGGCAAGCCGGGTCCAGGCGCGTTCCAGCAAGCCGGCGCGGCTGACGGTGGCGCGGCATTGCAGGCTGAACTGGGCACCGAAATCAATGTCGGTCGGCACGTCGTGCAACAACACCTGATCACCCTCGCGCACCTCGAAGCTGGAAGGAATGGCATAGACGTGAAAACTTTCCTGCGTCTTTTCGATCTCCACGTCCACGGTTCCGTGTTCCGTCTCACGGCCCAAAATCTGGTTCCAGCTCATTGCACGATCGCCTTCAAAGGAAGCAGCTTTACAAACGCTTCCGCATTCGTGGGCCCGAATGCGGCCAGTGCAACCGTGCGATGCGTGACGGGATCCTCAAGCGTCAGCTCACCGTCCTCATAGGCGGTCAGGCGGAAAGGGGTCGCCGGCCCCTGCGCCTCGCGCACCCGCTGGCGGACCAGACCACGCATCAGGGCGCGCACGAAGTTGTTGCTGTTCGGCTCCAGCTCGGCCACCACGCTGCCATCCGCCGCGTTGGTCACTTCCACGCCGCCATCGACCCGGTCGGAGAAGCGGATATCGCGCATCGCCACCGCCTTGGCACTGGGGTTCGCCTCCACCGGAGACGCGATCTGGGTGGCGATCACTGTGCCGGTGCAGACCAGCAGGAACAGCGCCGATACCACCAGCGGGATCGAGATCTTGTTGGAACGAGTTGTCATGGGCTTCGTCGCTCCTTGTGAAAAAGGCTAGGGTGAAAAAGGTCAGGGGGATGAGGTCAGGCGGTCGCGGTGGCGCGACTTGCCCCGCGCATCGGCTGCATCTGCGGCTTTGCGACCACCGCCTGGCCTTCGCCATCGGCCGACAGCGCATCGCCCAAAATCCGTGCCACCACGCCGGCATCCGCCACGGCGCGCAACATCGGCTGGGCATGCGAAAGGTTCCAGGCCTGCACATGCGGCCACAGCAACAGATAGGCGATCTTGTCCTCCGTCAGCGGCGTCAGCATCACATTGCCGCTGCCATCGGGGCTGACCTTCACACCGGCGCTGGCAATGCGCGCAAAAGGGATGTTGATGGTCTTGGGAAGCGCGATTCCAGCCCGGATTACCAGCCGTTTGCTGGTCACGGTGTAGACGGTGGTCCGGCTGACAGCATAACAG
>JBBROR010000237.1:0-5217 GCA_038229175.1 Acetobacterales bacterium
CGGATGTTGTTGCGGCCGAGATCGGCGGCAAGGTAGCGCACCGAGGCTTCCAGCGCCGCCTTGGCCACGCCCATCACGTTGTAATGCGGCATCACGCGCTCGGCGCCGAGATAGCTCAAGGTCAGCAGCGAGCCACCCGGGCGCATCATCGCACTTGCGCGGGCGGCCACGGCGGTGAAGCTGAAGCAGGAGATGTCGAGCGCCTGCAGGAACACCGCACGCGGGGTGTCCACATAGCGGCCCCGCAGATAAGCCTTGTCGGCGAACCCGATGGCATGAACCAGAAAGTCGATCCCTTCCGGCCAGGCGTGACCGATGCTGGCGAAAGCCGCGTCCATGCTGGCATCGTCGGCCACATCGCAGGGCACCACGATCTTCGCGCCCACGCTGGCGGCCAGCGGGCGCACGCGCTTTTCCAGCGCCTCGCCCTGGAAGCTGAAGGCCAGCTCGGCCCCCTGGGCGGCGCAGGCGGCGGCTATCCCCCAGGCGATGGAGCGTTCGTTGGCCACACCCATGATCAAGCCACGCCGGCCCGCCATCAGGTTGCCTTGCGCCGGGGAGCGGGCGTTGTCGCCGTCAGCCATATGGCATCATCCTACAATTTATCTAAACCGTAGGGCTGTGGTGGCATGGCGGGGCAGCCCACGACAAGAGGGTGGTTGCGAGGGCGTGCCGTGCACGCGCATTAAGGCTGATCCTTGGAGATCGAACGATGCAACAATCACAAGCCCCCACCGCGATCTCAGCGGATGCCGCCGATCCGTTCGCACTCTTTGCAACCTGGTTCGCCGAAGCATCGAAAACCGAGGTCAACGACCCCAACGCGATGACGGTGGCCAGTTGCACGGCCGAGGGCATGCCGTCGGCGCGAATCGTGCTGCTGAAGGACTACGATGCAAAAGGCTTCGTGTTCTACACCAACAAGGAGAGCCGCAAGGGCCAGGAGCTGAACGCCAACCGGCATGCCGCCCTGCTGTTCTATTGGAAAACCCTGCATCGCCAGATCCGCATCGAAGGCCTCGTGGAAGACGTGACGGATGCCGAGGCGGATGCCTATTACAACACCCGCGCCCGCATCTCCCGGCTTGGTGCCTGGGCCTCGATCCAATCCCGCCCCCTGGCAGCACGCGAGGTACTCGAGCAACGCGTGGCCGAAGTGGATGCGCGCTACCCGGATGAGCAGGTGCCCCGCCCCCCCCACTGGTCCGGCTATCGCGTTGTGCCCCAGCGCTTCGAATTCTGGCAGGACATGCCGTTCCGCCTGCACGACCGCACGATTTTTACGCCCACGCCGTCCGGCTGGGTCAGTTCGAAGATCTACCCGTAACGATCGGCCATCACGCTGACCGTTCCCACCCACCAGCTAGAAACGGCCAGGCTGCTCGAACGCCTGGCCGGAGCGCCGCCGCTGGAAACCCCGATCTCAGCGGTGTTTATCGGCACCGACACCGTCTGGAAACTGCGCAAGGCGGTGAAGCTCACCTTCGTCGATTTCACCCCCCTCGCCGAGCGGGAGCGTACCGCGCGGCGAGAATTCGAACTCAACGCGCCGGGGGCGCCGGGCATGTATCTGGACGTCGTGCCGGTCACCCGCACCGAAAGCGGGCTTGAACTCGATGGCCCCGGCACGCCAGTGGATTGGGTGGTCCGCATGGTGCGCGTGCCGAAGCCGGATTTTCTCGATGCGGTGGCCGAGGCTGGCGGGCTGACCCCGCAGCTGCTCGACGCGCTGGGCGACACCGTGGCCGCCATGCACCAGCGTCAGCCGCGGTCCGACCAGGATCCCGTGGCGTCGCTGTCGCGCACCCTGGCCGGCAACCGCACCTCCGGCCACCATGCCGGCCTCCCCGCGGGCCGGCTGGATGCGTGGTATGCCTCAGCACGCACAGAGTTCGACCGTCTGTCGGCCTGGCTGGCCGCTCGTGGCAAGGCCGGCTTCGTGCGGCGCAGCCATGGCGACCTTCATCTGCGCAACATGTGCCTGTGGCAGGGCCAGCCGGTGGCGTTCGACGCCCTGGAGTTCAGTGAGACGATGGCTACCATCGATCTCGGCTACGACCTCGCCTTCCTGCTGATGGATTTGGACATTCTTGCCGGCAGAGCGGCCGCCAACCGCGTGCTCAACCGCTACGTTGCGCGTACTGGCGATGTTGCCTTGCTGGCGGGCCTGCCGCTGTTTCTATCGATGCGTGCCCTGGTGCGGGCCCATGTCACCTGTCACGGCGGCGGCGACTGGCACGGCTACCTGGATTACGCCGAGGCCGCGCTGGCACCTTATCCTTGCTCGGTGGTCGGCATCGGCGGGCTGCCCGGCACCGGCAAGTCCACCCTCGCCCGCGGCCTTGCCCCCTCTCTCGGTCGCCCACCGGGCGCGCTCATCCTGCGCAGCGACGAAATCCGCAAACGCCTGGCCGGTGTGGCACCCGAACAGCGCCTTTCGAAAAGCGCCTACACCAGAAAGGTCAGCGACGCGGTGAAGGCCCAGCTCTTTGCGGGGGTGGCCCAGGCGGCACAGGCTGGCCACGCCGTCATTGCCGACATGACGTTCATGGATCTGGCCGACCGCGCGGCATTGCGCATCGCGGCGGGAGACACCCTGTGCCTCGGCGTCTGGCTGCAGGCACCGCTCGCGGTGCTCGAGGCGCGGGTGGCAGCACGGATCGGAGATGCGTCCGATGCCGATCTTGGCGTGCTGAGACAGGCCGCTGCCGCCGATCCTGGCCCAGGCGATTGGACGCCGATCGACACGACCGCGTCGGATGCCTTGGCAAACCTGCGTCACTCTATCACGCAACAGAACGGTCCGTGATAGAACGGACAAAATCTGCTGAAAGGATCCTTGCCATGGCCATCCGGAAATTACTGCTGCCGCTCACCGGCACCGCCGCCGGCGAGGCGGCGCTCGCCACCGCGCTGATCTCCGCCCGCATCTGGAAGGCCCACGTGACCGCCCTGCACGTCCGCGTCGACAGCCGTGACGTGGCGCCGCTGGCCGGCGAGGGCCTGTCGGGTGCCATGATCGAGGAGATGATGTCGGCCACAGAGAAGGAAAGCACCGACCGCGCCCACGCCGTGCGCGCGATGTTCGAGCGCTTCGTGGCGGCCCAGGGCGTGATCGTGACCGATGCCAAGCCCGGCGCGGAGACCGCCACCGCCAGCTTTGCCACCATCACCGGCCGCGAGGAGGACCTGGTGGCGCAGTTGGCGCGGCTGGCCGACCTCACCGTGGTGCCACATCCCCAGGCCGGCGAGGACGTGTCGTCGTCAGACGCGCTGCACGCCGTGCTGTTCGACAGCGGCCGGCCCGTGCTGATCGCGCCGCATAACCCACCCGAGACGCTCGGCGCGCGCATCTGCGTGGCCTGGAACGGCACCGCCGAGTCGGCCGCCGCCGTGCTGGCGGTGCTGCCGTGGATGCAGCGCGCCACCGCAGTGCGCATTCTCACCTCCGGCGATTACCACCGTCGCGGGCCGCAGGGCGCCGATCTCGCCGATTATCTGTCGCTGCATGGCATCACGGCCGATATCGCCGATTTCCGCCCACTCGATCGCGACGTTGGCGCGGGCCTGCTGGCGGCGGCAAAGGCGTTCGACGCCGACATGCTGGCGATGGGCGCCTATTCGCATTCGCGCCTGCGCCAGCTCATTCTCGGCGGCGTCACCCGGCACGTTCTGGAGAACGCGACCATTCCTGTGATGATGTGCCGGTAGCAGCCTTGTTTGGCGTGTGAGAGCCAAACATCGAAACCGCTGTTGGCGCGTATGTGAAGCTGCAGCGCGCCACGCGGGCGGAGCTTGCGCGGGAGGAGCTTGCGCGGGTGGATCCTAGGGCATCCGTCTTGATCAAGCGTTGTTTGGAGGCCAGGAGCGCTGCTCGAGGCACACCGCGCATGGTCTGACCACCCCGCAGCTGGGCTCACCGACTGCGGCCGCGAGCTGATTCAGAAGATGTTTCAGCACCACGCCCAGGATATCGCCGCCGGCATGGCCTGGCTGACTCCGGCGCGGTTGCTGGCGCTGGGCGACCTGTTGCGTAAGCTGGGCATGGCTGTCGCGCCGGACACGAATGCCAGGTGCCTTACGAAACCCTGCAGGGCGACCTGACCGGCGCGTTGAGAGTTCGATATCGAACGACTTCGAACACGTGAAACAGGAGATGCGATGATTCAGGTGGAAAAATTTGAACAGCTTGGCCGTTTTCGCAACGACTGGCTGAACGCGCGGCATCACTTCAGCTTTGGCCAGCACCACGATCCCAAGCGCATGGGCCTGGGCGCGCTCCGCGTGTGGAACGACGACGAGATCCAGCCCGGCAAAGGCTTCGACCCACATCCGCATCAGGAGATGGAGATCATCACCTATGTCCGCGAAGGCGCCATCACCCACCGCGACAACCTCGGCAACCAGGGCCGCACCGAGGCCGGCGACGTGCAGGTGATGCATGCCGGCACCGGCATCACGCATGCCGAATACAATCTGGAATCAGGTGCGACCCGCATTTTCCAGATCTGGCTGGTGCCGAACCAGCGCAATGTGGCCCCCGGCTGGGGTGCCCGCGCGTTCCCGACGGAGCAATCCCACAGCCTCACGTTGCTGGCTGATGGCCGGGCCGATGCCGACGGCACCGCCTTGCCATTGTATGCAGACGGCGCAGTGCTGGCCGGCACCATCCGCGCCGGCCAGACCATGCGGCAGACGCTGGGCGCCGGGCGCGCCGCGTATCTGGTGGCGGCCACCGGCAGCCTGACCGTGAACGGCATCAAGGTCGGCACGCGTGATGGCGTGACGGTGACCGAGGAGGCTGAAATCTTGATGTCGGCGGATGAGGACGCCGAGATCGTGATGGTCGATGTTGTGCTGTGATGCGACCACGAGCAACGCAACGGGGATGGCGTCAGGGCTTCGGCCTGCCGTTAAGGAATGGCTGCGTAAGCGCGGTGAAGCTGCGTGAGGGCGGTGAAGCTGGGTGAGGGCGGTGAAGCTGGGTGAGGGCAAGCCGTTTTGCGTTGTCGGCGCGCCCGGCGTCGATATCGTCCGCACCTTCTGATCGATCTCCAAAGCGTTGCCCGACTGACGGGTCGGGCTACCTTGGTGTTCTCACAACACGTAGGCAGCCGCCAGAATCATCGCTAAAATCGCCAATACCAGCGAAACACCCAGAATCCAGCGCACCCGCCCGGTGGTGATACCCTGGCGCGCAGCCTGCGTTGACAGCAC
>JBBROR010000238.1:0-5212 GCA_038229175.1 Acetobacterales bacterium
CTCCGCCAGCGAACTGCTCGAAAGCTGCATTGCGCGGACACTGGCCGTCGATCCCGCTGTCAACGCCATGGTGGCGCGGGATTTCGACCGTGCTCGGGCCACGGCCGCGGCCGCCGACCAGCAAACAATGCGGGGCGATGCATTGCAGGCGCTGCATGGCCTTCCTGTTGGCATCAAGGACCTGGAGGACGTGGCGGGGCTGCGGACGACCTATGGCAGCCCGCTGTTTGCCCATCACGTGCCGTCTCGCGACCAGTTCATCGTCTCGCTGGTGCGCGAGGCCGGCGGCATCATCGCAGGCAAGACCAACACACCGGAATGGGGCGCCGGTGCGAACACGCGCAACGCCGTGTATGGCGCCACCGGCAACCCGCATAATCCGGCGATGTCGGCGGCGGGATCGTCCGGTGGATCGGCGGTGGCACTGGCGACCGGCATGGTGCCTTTGGCCACCGGGTCCGATACCGGCGGAAGCCTGCGCAACCCGGCGGCGTTTTGTGGAATCGTAGGATTCCGGCCGACGCCCGGCTTGGTGCCGAGCGACAAACGTGGCTTTGGCTGGTCGAACCTGCCGGTGCTTGGGCCGATGGCGCGAACGGTGCCAGACCTGTGCCTGCTGCTCTCGGCCATCATATCCGACTCGGCGGTCGACCCGCTGGCAACCACGGTGGAGGGGGCGCAGATCAGGAAGGCGGCGGATTTTGCCACCCCAGTGGAGATCGACCTGGCCAGCTTGCGGGTGGCGCTGAGCGCGGATTTCGGGTTCGCGCCCACCGAGCGGCATATCCGCGCGGTGTTCGCCGAGAAAACAACCCTGTTCGCTGATATGTTTGCCGTGGCGGAAACAGCGGCACCCGACTGCTCCGGCATGGACGAGACGTTCGAGGTGCTGCGGGCGATGGGGTTTTTGGCCTCGCACTTCGACAAGGTGCGCGACACGCCCGACCAGGTGGGGCCGAATGTCCGCGCCAATGTCGAGGAAGGCCTGCGCTACGGGGCGATGGACATCGTGCGGGCGATGAAGCAGCAAACGGTGCTGTATCATCGGTTCCAGGAATTTTTCGAGCGCTATGACGTGATGATCACGCCGTCGGTGACGATCTCGCCAAGGCCGTGGTCGGAATTGTATCCGGCCGAGATCGATAGCGTGCCGACGCGCACCTATTTCCATTGGCTGGCGCTGGCCTATGCGCCGACGACGGTGGGCCACCCTGCTTTGTCGCTGCCGGTGGGTCGGGATCATAACGGCATGCCGTTCGGGTTGCAGATCGTCGGGCGACGCGGCGGTGATGCGAAGGTGCTGGCGGTGGCGGCGGCGCTGGAACGGTTGCTGGCCGGTGATGCCAGAACGTCACGGCCCTTGCCGGACATCGCGGCGTTGGTGGCGGCGCCGAAGATCAGCGACCAGCCTGGCTTTCTGGGCTTCGGTTGAACGAAAAACAACCCGGCGATCCAAATCGCCGGGCCTGGTCGTGGCTTACGCAGCGAGCTTGGACGCCTTCGTGTTGAGTTGCTTGGTCGCAAGCGAGTTCAAAAGCGAGTCGGCCTTCTTTTCCTCATCGAGCGTGGCCTGCAGCAGCGCCGTTACATCGCCGTGGCCGCCAGCCTTTGCCCACGCGATGATGGCGCCGTAGCGGGCCATTTCGTAATGCTCGATCGCCTGGCCACACGCCGCCAAGCCGGCATCGCGCACGGCGCCGGGCTCGGACTGTTCGACCAGTTCGTCACCTTCCTCAATCAGGCCCTTGATCGCCTCGCATGGAATAGCCTTGGGGCGCTTGCCCAACTTCTCGAACACCTGCTCTAGGCGCTCGATCTGATGCACGGTTTCCTCGCGGTGCGACAGGAACGCGTCCTTCAGCGCAGGCTCCTGCGCCGCCTTGGCCATTTTGGGAAGTGCCTTCAGCAACTGGCGCTCCGCATAGTAGATGTCTTGAAGAAAATGAAGCGTGAGATCGTCCAATGTTTTCACCGTACGTCACCTATATTGCCCGTTCGCATTGAAAACAACGCTTTCTCCACAAGACTACCTCGTGCAGCCTTGCGTGACGGGATCTAGTCGGTCAACCGAGTGGCCCTTGTTTTGGTTCCCCACGGTGCGGCCGCAAAATCGTGCGCACCGACAGATGGGGTGGGACCTACACTGAAAAGAAATCTGGCTGGGGCGGGAGGATTCGAACCTCCGCATGGCGGAATCAAAATCCGCTGCCTTACCGCTTGGCGACGCCCCATCCGGCAATGCTGTTGATTAAGGCCCGAGAGGCCACTTTGGCAAGTCCGCGTGTTCCACAATCGGTGCGCGCATGGCGCCGCCCCATACCCACCATTCCGGCTGGGCTAGAGTGACAGCAGCAGCGGCGGCGCTTGCAGCCGCCGGATTGGCGAACAGGCCAAAGCAGGTGGCGCCGGAACCGCTCATACGCGCCAGCAGACACCCCTCGGTGGCGCGTAACACGGCCAGAGACGTGTCGATCGGCGGACACAGGCCGATCGCCGGCTGTTCCAAATCGTTGTGGGTGGCGCGGAGCCAGGACACCATTGCAGCGGTGTCGTGCCAAGCCGGGGGCAATACCGCGGCCAGGCGGAAACCGCCGCTGCGGGCGCGGAATACGGCAGGGGTTGCGACAGAAATGCCAGGATTGGTCAGCACCATGCCGGCTTCGGGCATGTCGGGTGCTGGGGAGAGTATTTCACCCACGCCCTGCATCCTGGCCGCGCGTTGGTCGAGGCAGACGGGGACATCAGCCCCAAGGCTTGTGGCGATGGCATGTAGCGCCACACCCGCAGGGGCGATCCGCCAAAGCCGGCACAGCGCACGCAGGGTGGCGGCAGCGTCGGCCGATCCGCCGCCGATGCCGGAGGCGACAGGGAGGTTCTTTTTCAGGCTAAGCGAGGCGCCCTCGCTGACGCCGGCCAATTGCTGAAGTGCCCTTGCTGCACGCAACACGAGGTTGTCCGGCTCGGCGACCAACGCTGCGCCAAATCGGCCGGTCAGATGGAGTTCGAGCGTGTCAGACGGTGCGGCGGACACGATGTCGCCGATGTCTGGAAACACCGCCAGACTGTCGAGAAGATGGTAGCCATCTGCCCGTTTGCCCACAACATGCAGGAAGAGGTTGACCTTCGCCCTTGCGGGCTCGTGCAACATCATAGTCTCAGTGCTTACGGCATCGGCTTTGGGGTCGGCAGGTTACCCAATACGATCTCGCTCTCGCGCAGTTTTGCTTCCAGACGCGGCACGTCGTCGGGCTCGGGGCTGAGGTTCAGCGAGCGGCGCCACTGAAACTGGGCTTCGAGCTTGCGGCCAGCGGCCCAATAGGCGTCACCCAGATGAAAATTCACCGTGGCATCGGCCGGCTGTAGCTCGGTGGCGCGCTGAAGCAGGCGGACCGCTTCTGCCACGTTGCCCTGGCGCAACACCACCCAGCCGAGGCTGTCGATCACCGCACCGTCGTTCGGCCGCTGCTCCACGGCGCGTTCGATCATCTGCCGGGCGCGGGGCAGGTTCATGTTCTGCTCGGTCCAGGAGTAGCCGAGGTAGTTCAGAACGTATGGTTCGTCTGGCGACAGTTCGAGCGCACGCTGGAAATCGGCCTCGGCGCGGGGCCAGTTCTGCGAGCGTTCCAGCGCGATGCCGCGCTCGTAGAACAGCGGCCAGTTCGCCTTGGTTGGGCGCGACACCCTGGCGATCGCCTTGTCGTAGGCAGCCACTGCGTCTTCGAACTTGCGCTGGCCGCGCAGGATGTCGCCGCGCATGGCCCATGGCTCGGATCGCTGCGGGTTGTCTGTTGCAACGTCATCCAGCAATTGCAGGGCCGCTTCGGATTTGCCGGTCCGTTCGGACAAGGCGGCCTGGCGCAGGCGGACAACGGCGGCGAGCGGATCACTGGCGGCGATCGGCTTCAGCATCTCGAGCGCCTGCTCCGGATGCTTGCTGGCGTCCATTATATCGGCAGAGAGGAGCCGGGCCACACTCAGGTCCGGCCGGACGTCGAGTGCCAACCGCAGCATGGCCAGGGCCAGCTCGTTGCTCTCCTGGCCGCGCAAGGCGCCAGCGAGGGCGAGATACGTTTCGGCTATTCCATCGGTGGCGCTGCGCACGGGCCTTGTTGCCGCGGCCAGATACATCGCCGGCACCGCGATGGCGATGTCGCCACTGTTATCCTGCAAATTTGCGAAAATCTGCTGTGCCACCGGCGTGCGGTTCTGCCGCACTTCCCAACTGGCGAGAATGCGAGCGAGTTGTAGATTAAGCCCGCCTGAGTCGTTCTGCGCCACCTTGTAAAGCCGCCCAGCCTCACCGTCGCGGCCCGCAAGATCAGCGATCATGGCAGCATGTAATGCAAAGCCACCGCGAAAGCGCTGGCCGTCAACGAGGGGTTTCAGCGTGGCCAGCGCCGCGTCTGTGCGGCCACCGCCCTGCTGCGACCAGGCCACCAGCAACGGCTGCAACAGTTGCTGCGGCCCCTGGCGCGACAACGCGGCGAAGCGACCTTCGGCAGCGCCCCAGCGGCCCTCTTTCGCATCCGCGTTGCCCAGCACCAGTTGGGCGATCATGTTGTTCTGCTGCGTCCGGGCGAGGGTGATGGCCTCTGGCCGGCCGGCCATGAGTGCGGCGAGGAACGCCTGCAACTGCATATCCGGATTTCCGGGATCCCGCTGGAGGCCTTGAAGGAACAGGTCTGTGGCGCGGTTGGGATCGCCCTCGGACGCCGCGAAACGGCCGCCGAGAAAAGCGCCAGGCGCGCCTGTCACTTTCACGCGCGGGGCGTTCGGCGTCATTGGCGTGCCCTGACTTGTCACGCCCGCCGCGGCGCAGGCCGATAGGAGGGAGAGCGTCAGCAGGATGCTGCGGCGGAGGGGCAGGACAAAATGCATGCGGGACCCTAACAGTCGGAACGCGTGTTCGCCACGAACTCAGGGAAGAGTCCTGAGATTTTAACCACTAGGCTTTCATTTTGTGGGCCAAATTTCCTGACGCTTGGGTAGTGGGCGGCAGGCCTGGACCACGAGGTCACAAAGCGTTTGAGTTGCATCACCGAAACGCCTCATGCTCGATAAACCAAAGATTAGAGTATGATAATGTTGACCCTACCCAAAATCATCACGCTCTGGCGCTACGACGGCATTACAATTCACGTATGTCGCCAGGGGCCGCGGCATCAAAATGTCTGCAAGGCCGGCCGTCTACATGCCACCTGGATAAACCGGC
>JBBROR010000239.1:0-5173 GCA_038229175.1 Acetobacterales bacterium
CGCTGTGGTGTCCGACGCGCTCCTGCGTTTCCCCAAATCGCCATGGCTGCTGCGCCTGGAAACACGCGGGGTTCCGTTACCTCGCTCGGATGAGCCGCAAGCGGCGCAGTTCGGTCGGACGCTGCTCTAGATTGTCGTGCGCCCAGGACCAACCCGGACGCACCAACATTCGGGCGATTTACGCCCTCACCACCTTCGGTGCCACGTCCAGCTTCAGCGACAATTCCTTGAGGCGCTGCGGCGCGACCTCGGCCGGCGCCGACATCATCAAATCCTCGCCCTGCTGGTTCAGCGGGAACAGGATCACCTCGCGGATATTCGGCTCATCGGCCAGCATCATCACGATCCTGTCGATACCAGGCGCCGAGCCGCCATGCGGGGGGGCGCCGAAGCGGAAGGCGTTGAGCATTCCGCCGAATCGAGTCTCGACTTCGGACGCCGGGTAGCCGGCGATTTCGAATGCCTTGATCATGATCTCGGGGCGATGGTTGCGGATGGCGCCCGATGACAGTTCGATGCCGTTGCACACGATGTCGTACTGGAACGCCTTGATGGTCAGCGGGTCCTGCGTCTCCAGCGCCTCCATACCGCCTTGCGGCATGCTGAACGGGTTATGGCTGAAGTCGATTTTTCCGCTCTCTTCCTCGATTTCATACATCGGGAAATCGGTGATCCAGCAAAACTTGAACTCGCCCTGCGGGATCAGGCCGAGGTCTTGGCCCAGTTTCGTGCGCACCTTGCCGGCGAATTTCGGCGCCTCGTCCTTTTTGCCGGCGGCGAAGAAGACGCTGTCGCCGGGGTTGGCACCCACAGCCTCACGGATCGCCTCCGCGCGGTCGGCTTCCAGGTTTTTCGCAATGGGTCCTTTGGGGCCGTCGGCGGCGAACTGGATGTAGCCAAGGCCGCCCGCACCTTCCTCCCGCGCCCAGTCGTTCAGCTTGTCGAAGAAGCCGCGCGGGCGGTCGGCGGTGCCGGGGGCCGGGATGGCGCGAATGATGCCGCCGGAGGCCGCGATCTTGGCGAAGAGACCAAAAGCGGAGCCGGCGAAGTGCTCGGTCACGTCCTTGATGATGAGGGGATTTCGGAGGTCGGGCTTGTCCGAGCCGTACAACGACATTGAGGTGTCGAACGGGATCCGCGGGAATGGCGGCTTCGTGACCGTGCGGCCGTCGGCGAATTCCTCGAACACGGCGGCCATGACAGGCTCGATGGTGTTGAACACGTCTTCCTGGGTGACGAAGCTCATTTCGAAGTCGAGCTGGTAGAACTCGCCGGGCGAGCGGTCGGCGCGCGAGGCCTCGTCGCGAAAGCAGGGGGCGATCTGGAAATAACGGTCAAAACCCGCCACCATCGCGAGCTGCTTGAACTGCTGCGGCGCCTGTGGCAGCGCGTAGAACTTGCCGGGATGGTTGCGCGCCGGCACCAGGAAATCCCGCGCGCCCTCTGGGCTGGAGGCCGTAAGGATGGGCGTTTGGAATTCGGTAAACCCGGCATCGATCATGCGCCGGCGGAAGCTGGCGATGACCGCGGCGCGGAGCATGATGTTCTTGTGCACCTTGTCGCGGCGCAGATCGATGAAGCGGTTCTTAAGGCGGATCTCGTCCGGATAGCGCTCGTCGCCGGCCACCTGCATGGGCAGCACATCGGCGGCGGACTGCACCGCCACGTGCTCGGCCACCAGTTCCACTTCGCCGGTCGCAAGGCGTGGGTTGGTGGTGCCCTCACGCGCCACGACCTTGCCGGTGACGGTGATCACGCTTTCCACCCGCAGCGGATCGACCACGGCGAAGGCGGCGGACCCGGCGGGAAAGACGCATTGGGTGATGCCGTAATGGTCGCGCAGGTCGATGAACAGCAGCCCGCCATGGTCGCGCTTGCTGTGCACCCAGCCGGAGATACGGGCCGGCTGGCCGGCGTCACTGGCGCGGAGCGCGCCACAGGTGTGGGTGCGATAGGCGTGCATCTTGCGCAATCCTGCTGAAAATCTGCGGCAGGAACACGCCGCGCCACGCGCATGTCAAGCCGCCACACAATTCTCCCCCACCTTCCGGCCCGGCATTATCCCTTGTATGACCGTGGCATGGCCCGACAGACCCGCGCGGAATTCCCGCACCCTGATTTCATCACCACAACCATAGCGCTTGCCGCACTGTGCGACAGGCTGCGCACCGAGACCTTCGTCACGGTTGATACCGAGTTCATGCGCGAACGGACCTATTGGCCGGAGCTGTGTGTTGTGCAGTTGGCATCCGATGCCGAGGTGGCTGTGGTGGACGCCCAGGCGCCCGGCATCGACCTTGCCCCGCTTGGCGCCCTGTTGGCGGACCCCAACGTGATGAAGGTGTTCCACGCGGCCCGGCAGGACATCGAGATTTTCGTTCTTTTGTTCGGCGACGTTCCACGGCCGTTGTTCGACACGCAGATCGCTGCGATGGTGGCAGGGTTCGGCGACCAGGTTGGCTACGATGCGCTGGTGTCCAGCCTTACCGGCGGGCAGATCGACAAGGTGCACCGCTTCAGCGATTGGTCCGCGCGCCCGCTCACCCCGGCGCAGGTGACCTATGCCGCCGCGGATGTGACGCATCTGCGCCGCGCCTATGAGAAATTGTGCGAGCGCCTGGCCCAGGACGGCCGGCTGGAATGGGTGGGCGAGGAGATGGCGGCCCTGGCCGATGTCAACACCTATCGCGCCAATCCCGAGACGATGTGGGAGCGTCTGCGCCCCCGCACCAACAACCGGCGCATGCTTGGTGTGTTGCGTGCCCTCGCCGCTTGGCGTGAGCGGGAGGCACAACGGAGCAACATCCCGCGCCAGCGCATGCTGAAGGATGAGGCGCTGCTGGAGATTGCGGCCACCGCACCCACGAATGCTGACGAGCTGGCCCGTGCCCGCGGCATCACGCGTGGCTTCGCCGAGGGCAAGACCGGCGTTTCGCTGCTGGCCGCGGTGGCCGAGGCGAAGGCGCTGCCTGACTCGGAGCTTCCTGAGGTTCCCGGCCAGCGCGAAGGCCCGAAAGCCTCGCCGGCCCTCGTCTCGCTTCTGAAGGTCCTGCTTTCCGCGAAGTGCGAGCAGTTTCACGTGGCGCCGAAGCTGGTGGCCAATGCTGAAGACATCGACCGTCTTGCCACTGAGGACACGCCGGATGTCGCCTGCACCGCAGGCTGGCGGGCCGACGTGTTCGGCGCCGACGCGATGGCCTTGAAAGCCGGGACGTTGGCGCTGGGGGTGGATGGCAAGCGGGTGAAACTCATCCGGTAGGTCGGATGCTGTCTGACGTCTTGGTTGGGACGTCAGACTGCGTCCGACCTACGCGTGGTTCAAAATAAGCGCAGCGCCGGTCAGCACCAGGCCTGCACCCAGCAGATCCATGCGCGTTGGCGCATCCCCCTCCACCGCCCATAACCAAATGAGCGACGCCGCGATATAGAAGCCGCCATAGGCCGCGAATGCGCGGCCGGCGAATTGCTGGTCGGTGCGCGCGAGCAGCCAGGCGAAGCCGCCCAGGAGTGTCGCGGCGGCGACCAGCCAGCCCACGGATGCGCCTCGCCGGAGCACCACCCACACCGCGAAGCAGCCTCCGATTTCGGCAAAGGCTGCGGCAGCGTAAAGCAATCCTGTGCGTAACATGACGGTGCGCTCCATTGACCTTGGCTGCGCGACCGATACCTTGCTGGCATCGATCAGCACTGCAGAATTTGCGCCCGAATTTTGCGTGATGTCTGCGCCACAGAGAACAAAATGTCCGACCCAACCGTGAAAAATCCTGATCTTGCCGCCGTCCTGGTCGCCATCGGCGCAATCGTCGGCGATCGCGGCATGCTGGTCGAGGCCTCCGACACAGCAGCCTACACCGAAGACTGGCGCCGGCTTTATCGGGGCAGCACGCCTGCGGTCATCCGTCCGGCCGACACGGCGGAACTGGCGGCGGTGGTGGCGATCTGCGCCAAGGCCGGCGTGGCCCTGGTGCCGCAGGGCGGCAACACCTCCATGGTGGGCGGTGCGACGCCTTCCGCCTCCGGCACCGAGCTGGTGCTCAGCCTGAGCCGGATGAACCGGATTCGCGCCATCGACCCGATCGACATGACCATCACGCTGGAGGCCGGGGTTACGCTGAAGGCCGCACAGAACGCGGCCGCAGACGCCGGCTGCCTGCTGCCGCTTTCGATCAGTTCCGAGGGCACGGCGCAGATCGGCGGCGTCCTGGCCACCAATGCCGGGGGCAACAACACGCTGCGTTACGGCAATGCCCGCGACCTGGTGCTGGGGCTGGAGGTGGTGCTGCCGGATGGGCAGATCTGGAACGGGCTGCGCCGGCTGCGCAAGGACAACACCGGCTACTGCCTGCGCCAGCTTTTCGTGGGCTCCGAGGGCACGCTGGGCGTGATCACCGCTGCCGTGCTGAAGCTGGTGCCGCGTGCCGCCGAGACCGAGGTGGCATTGTGCGCGGTCGCCACGGCGGACGCGGCGCTGGAGCTCTTCACCCGTTTCAATCGGCACGACCCCGCGGCGATGCAGGCGTTCGAATACATGTCCGATACCGGTGTGGATTTCGTGCTGCGCCACATTCCCAACACGACCCTGCCGTTCCGCCCGGCCCCGCATTACGCGCTGATCGAGCTCGCCACGCCCCGTGCAGGGGCGGGACTGCGCGACATCATGGAGGAAGTGCTGGCCGCCGCGATGGAGGCGGATATCGTCATCGATGCCGTGATGGCCGACAGCGAGGCCCAACGGGCAAATCTGTGGCGCCTGCGCGAGGAGCATGCCGAGGCGCAGAAACGCGAGGGCGCCAGCGTCAAGAACGACGTGTCCGTGCCGGTCTCCAAGGTCCCGGAACTGCTGGCCCGCGCGGCGGAGGCTTCGGCGCGGTTAATGCCGGGCATTCGCATGGTACCGTTCGGCCATATGGGGGACGGCAACATCCATCTGAATTTCGAGCAGCCGATGGCCATGGATGCGGCGGAATTCCTGACGCAGGACCATGCGATCATGGACATGGTGGGCGATATCGTCCGCTCGCTGGAAGGCAGTTTCTCTGCTGAGCACGGTGTGGGACAGTTGAAGCCTTATATGATGCCGGATTGGCGCGGCGGCGCGGAATTGGACATGATGCGGCGGATCAAGAACGCGATGGATCCGCTTGGTTTGATGAATCCGGGCAAGGTTTTGCCG
>JBBROR010000240.1:0-5162 GCA_038229175.1 Acetobacterales bacterium
GCTCGACAACGCGCTCCACCAGACACTATTCGCGTCGTTCGGCTTTCGCCCCATGGCGATCGACGTGCGCGACCTTGCTGACGCGGTGCGCCTGCATACGGTGGACGCGCAGGAAAATCCGCTGACCAACACCGTCAATTTCGGCCTGCACGAGACGCATCGCTACCACAGCCTGACCGCGCATTTCTTTGGCGTGGCGCTGCTGCTCGCCAACACAGATTGGCATGAGAAGATGCCACCGGATGCACGGCGCGTCCTGGATCGGGCTGTGGCCGAGGCCACCGCGTTTCAACGCAACCTGGCAACGACCGAGGACGGACGCTGCCTTGCCGTCCTGCGCGAAAGCGGTGCCGCGATTCTGGGTCCGGATGAAATCGACCGCGCGGCCTTCATCAAGGCCGCACAGCCCGTGCGCGATGCCGGCATGGCCGGGTTCGAAAAGGCCCTGGTAACTGCCCTTCTAACGTAGATCGGGCGTTGACAGAACTACGCCTGGAGTTGCTCGGTCATCATGCGCAGCAGGTCTTCCGGGGTGAAGGGCTTGGCGCAGGCGCGCCAGCTTGGCTCATCCGCCGGGATAGCGTCGGCGCCGTAGCCGGACAGCAGCAGGAACGGCACGCCGCGCTCCGCCAAGGCGCGCGCCACCGGATAGATCTTTTCTCCGTGCAGGTTCACGTCAAGCAACGCCACATCCATGGTCTGGTCCTTGGCAGCCGCGAGTGCGTCCGCCAAGGTGGTGTACGGGCCGACGATCTCGCATTCCTGCTCCAGCAGGATGTCCTCGATCATCATGGCGACGAGCAATTCGTCCTCGACGACCATGACGCGCTTCCCTTGCAGTAATTTCATGCCTAATCAGCACCTTTGGACAGAGAAACTGGTGCGGGCCCAATCAGCCTACATCAGCAGGATTGCTGGCACGCCATTCGATTGCAACTGAATGCCGGCGTGGTGGGAAAGTTCATAGATGAACACTCGCCAAACAAACTAATACTGAAATGCGCGCCCCTTAGGGCGCCCGAGGGGCCGGTGGCCGAACTGCCTCGATGCGGGACACCCAGGCGAGACGGCCGAGTGCTGCCAAGTTGTCCGGGTTGACATTGCGCAGCCGGATGCGGCCCACGGTGCCGTCACGCCCGGCGAACACGCCGTAGGCGGCCAGACGTTCGTTGTGAAACCGTTCCGGGGTAAAATCGAGCACGACAACGACGGCGGACAGGCCGGTGGCACCGGCCAAGGAAGGATCCAACCGGGTGCTGGAGGTGGCCGCCCCATAGACCGTCTGGCCGAACAGGATGACGGCGATGAGGCTCGCCCCAGCCATCAGCCGGGCAATCGGGGCGCTGATCATGCCCGCCTTCCTTCACCAGGTCCGCCTTCGCTGCGCGCAACCATGCCCCAGCGCTGCACGGTGCGGCGCTCGATCGGCAGCAGCAGCCAGCGGTCCATCGCCATGGCAATGACGCCGATGATGAGGCAGCCGGCCACGATGATGTCGGTGCGGCTGAAATCGGCGGCGCGGAAGATCATCTGGCCCAGACCGGTGGTGGCACCGACCAGTTCTGCTGCAATCAACGCGCGCCAGCCAAAGCCGAGGCCGGAGCGGACGCCGTTGAGGATGTAGGGCAGCGCGCCCGGGAACGTGACGCTGCGGATGGTTTCCCACCGTCCGGCACCAAGGGTGCGCACCGATTGCTCCAGCACCTCCGGCACCAGCTGCACGCCGAGCACGGTGTTCTGGAACACGATGAAGAACACCGAATTCCAGATCAGGAACACCGCAAGACCGGTGCCGATGCCAACCCAGCCGATCATCAGCGGCAGCCAGACAATGCCCGAGATGGCGTTGAAGAACACCAGCAGCGGGTTGAGGAACGTGGCGACAGGTTTGTTGAGGCCGGTGACGAAGCCTGCCATCACGCCCATGACGATGCCAAGCAGGGCGCCCAGCATCAGCCGCCAGAGGCTGGCGAGGATGTCCGTGAGCAAGGTGCCGGATTGCGCCAGTTCCACGACCGCACCGAGCATGCCGGAAATCGAGGGCATCACCGCCAAGGGTGGATGGGCGATGTTCCAGTAGATCGACCAGGCTGCTCCGAAAATCAGGATGGGCGAGAAGGGCAACAGGCGCCAGACCAGACGGTCGAGCCGCAGCCGTGCGGCGGAACGGGGCGGCCTCATTTGCGCAGCACGCCCCAGCGGGCCAGGGTCATGGTCTCGACCGGCTGCACCAGCAGGCGATCGACGATGATGTACAGCGTGCCGATCAGCACCATGCCCACCATGATGCGGTCGATCTGGCTGAAGGTGCGGGCACCGAAGATGAGGTCGCCCAGCCCACCGCGCCGCACCAGCATTTCGGCGGCGATCAGCGCGCGCCAGCCATAGCCCATGCCAAGCCGCAGCCCGACCACGATGCTGGGCAACGCGCCGGGCAGATAGACGTCCCACATGATCCGCAGCCGGGAGGCGCCGAGCGATTGCAACGCAAGCACGTAGTTCTCAGGGATGGCGCGAACGCCCACGATGGTGTTGACGATGATGGGCACCACCAGCGTGTAGATCACCACCGTGAGCTTGGTGGTGTCGGAAAACCCGAACCAGATGATCGCCAGCGGCAGCCAGGCCACGCCGGAGATGCCTTGCAGGAAGCGCAATGTGCCTTCCAGCGCGCGGGCCACGATGCGGTTGGCGCCGATGGCAAAACCCAGGGGCACGCCGATCAGCGCCGAGATCAGTGCCGCGATGCCCATCATGCGCAGGCTGGTGGCGGCGTAGTCGGCGAGGATGCCGCGGTTGGCGAGCTGGATGGCGGCCGTCGCCACCTGCGCCGGCGACGCAAGCACACGGTCGTCGAGCTGCCAGAACCATTTGATCGCCCACCAGATCGCCACCACGGCAGCGAACGGCAGCACGATGCGCAGGCCCAGCAGCGGCCTCAGCATGGCGGACAGGGTGGACGGCGCGGACCTCGACGGTGCGCCTGCGGTCGTGGCAATGCTCATTCGGCGGCGACAACGGTGGCACCGCGCTCCTCGCGCACAAGGCGAAGGACCCGCTCGCAGATCGCCTGCATCTCCGGATCGGCGGTGAAGCTTTCCCAGTCCCGCCCGCCGGGGGTGCGGCGCGGCACGTCGATCTCGGCCTTGATGCGGCCGGGCCTTCGCGTCATCACCAGCACGCGGTCGCCGAGGAACACCGCCTCCTCCACCCCATGCGTGATGAAGAACACGGTCTTGTTCGTGGTCGCGCAGAGGCGGGCGAGTTCCTCCTGCAGCGTGAGCCTTGTCATGGCGTCCACCGCGGCGAACGGCTCGTCCATCAGGATGACGTCGGGGTCGGCGGCCCAGGTGCGCGCCACCGCCACGCGCTGGCGCATGCCGCCGGAGAGTTCGTGCGGGTAACGTTCCTCGAAACCCTTAAGCCCAACAAGATCGATCAGCCGCTCCACGATCCGGTCCCGCTCGGCAGGCTTGGTGCCGCCGATATCCAGGCCGTGGCCGATGTTCCGCCGCACGTTGCGCCACGGTAGAATGGCCAGCTCCTGGAACACCACGCCGCGATCCCGCCCCGGCCCGGTGACGGGGCGGCCGTTGCACAGGATTAGCCCTTCGGACGGCGTGATGAACCCGGCGATGGCCTTCAGCAGCGTGGTCTTGCCGCAGCCGGACGGGCCGACCAGCGTGACGAACTCGCCGGCGCGGATGCGCAGGTCGATCGTGCTGGTCGCCTGCACCGGCCCACCTTCGGTCTCGAAGACATGTCGAAAGCCGGCGACCTCGATCTTGTCGACGGTATCGCTCATCAGGACAGCGCGCCTTTACAGGCGGCGAGCGTGGCAGGCAGCGGCGGCAGGTCGGCGAACAGCTCTGGCGATTTTGCCATGACCCTGTC
Source organism: Acetobacterales bacterium (assembly GCA_038229175.1). GTDB lineage: Bacteria > Pseudomonadota > Alphaproteobacteria > Acetobacterales > Acetobacteraceae > CAIQQQ01. The sequence continues at coordinate 3,895 of JBBROR010000240.1, forward strand.
GAGCACGGTGGGATCGTAGAAATCCGTTGCCACGAACGGCTTGGTCATTTTGATGATGCCGGTTTTCGCCATGTTGTTGCCGGTCTCCAGCAGGCCCTGGATCGTGCAGATGGACAGCCGTGTGTCCCAGTCGCCAAAGCCCAGACCGTTCTCAGCGTCCTTCACGTTCAACCCGTCCAGATAGCGCGTCAGGATCTCCGCGGTGTCTTTCGGATTTTTGCGGACGAACTGCGCCGCTTCGGCAAGGCCGGTGGCGAAGTCGATGACGCTGTCGTAGTTCTTGGTGATCCAGACCTCGTTGGCGCACGCGCCCAGCACGGCCGATATCACGCCGGCAGCGCCTCGGCTGACGACTGCCGCATTGGACCCGAGTTCACGCACCACCTGTGAGGTGTAAGGCTCCCACGGGCACACCGCATCGACCAGGCCCTGCGAGATGGTGACGGGCATGTTCTCGACGGGCACGCTGACCAGCTTGATCTTGCTGGCATCCAGCCCGGTCTTGCGGATCCATTCCTTGAGATAGACCTCCGTGATGCTGCCGGTGAGCATTCCGATGGTCTTGCCGTAGAGCGATTTCGGATCGCTGGCGTCGATCCCACGATCCTTCCGGCCGATGACGCCGATGGCGCCTGCCTTGGCCACATAATCGGCGGCGTTGTAATAGGGCATCACGCCCTTGATCATGTTGCCCGAGGCCCGCGCCGCCGCCGTGGTGGTGGAGAAGGCGACATGGCCCAACTGCGCCTCGCCGGCCTGCAAGGCCTGCACAACCTCACGCCCGCTGCTGGTGATGCGCAGTTTCACATCCAGGCCGCGGCTGGCCCAGTAGCCATTTTCGGCGGCGACATAGGCAGGCGTGGAGAACATGTTGTTCACCACGAAGAAGGTTACCGCACGGGTGGGCTGTGCCCTTGCCAGGCTGGGAATCACGGCGGCCGCGCCGGCTGTGGCCAGGATGTGCCGACGTGAGATCGTTGTTTTCATTCTTCTTGGTTCCCACCGTTTGGCAGCCACGCGCCCTGTTTTGCGAGCGTTTCGTTTATCGGAAGATAATGCAGTTTCAGACGATGTGCGAAGCCAATTTACGACAGACGGAATTCTGCCGCGATCGGAAGTTTCGCATTATCGCCGTCCAGAAACTCAACCGTCGTAAAGCGCAATTCGGTGGTGCCGATATTCTCCACGGCATGCACCAGGTGCTCGCCGGCGCCGTAATGCAGGTGTTTCGTCTGCCCGACCGTGTGGACGGTGTCGACGATACTGCC
>JBBROR010000241.1:0-5152 GCA_038229175.1 Acetobacterales bacterium
GCCACGTCTTCGCGGTCCGGGCGCAGGACCATCAGCATGCGTTCCTGCGATTCGGACAGCATCATCTCGTAGGCGGACATTCCGGGCTCGCGCTGCGGCACGGTGTCGAGCGTGAGTTCGATGCCGACGCCGCCCTTGCCGGCCATTTCAACCGACGACGAGGTCAGGCCGGCGGCCCCCATGTCCTGGATAGCGACGATGGCATCGGTGGCCATCAGTTCGAGGCAGGCCTCGATCAGGAGCTTTTCGACGAAGGGGTCGCCGACCTGCACGGTGGGTCGTTTTTCCTCCGAGTCGGCAGTAAACTCCGTAGAAGCCATGGTGGCGCCGTGAATGCCGTCGCGGCCGGTTTTGGAGCCGACATAGACGACGGGGTTGCCGAAGCCGGCGGCCGCGGACAGGAAAATCTTGTTCTTGTCGGCGATCCCCACGGTCATGGCGTTCACCAGTGGATTGCCGTTGTAACTCGGGTGGAAATTAACTTCGCCGCCCACCGTTGGCACGCCGACGCAGTTGCCATAGCCGCCGACGCCGCGGACCACGCCGTCCACGATGCGCCTGGTGCGGGGCAGTTTCGGGTCCCCGAAGCGGAGCGCGTTGAGGTTGGCGATGGGGCGTGCGCCCATGGTGAACACATCGCGCAGAATGCCGCCCACGCCTGTGGCCGCACCCTGGTAGGGCTCGATGAAGCTGGGGTGGTTGTGGCTTTCCATTTTGAAGATTGCAGCGAGGCCATCACCGATATCGACCACGCCGGCGTTCTCTCCGGGGCCGTGAATGACCCAGGGGGCCTTGGTCGGCAGGGTCTTCAGCCAGACGCGGGAGGATTTGTAGGAGCAGTGCTCTGACCACATCACGCTGAACACGCCGAGTTCGGTGAACGACGGCGTGCGGCCCATGATGTCCAGAACGCGTTGGTATTCCTCGGCGCTGAGGCCGAATTCGGCGGCGAGCGCCTGGTTGACGGGTCTCATGCTGCCAGCGCCGCGGCAAGGCCGTCGAACAGGGGCTTGCCGTCGGTGCCGCCCATGAGGGGGTCGACGAGGTCTTCGGGGTGCGGCATCAGGCCGAGCACGCGCAGGTTGGGCGAGTAGATGCCGGCGATGTTGCGCTGGGAGCCGTTGCGGTTGGCGGCGTCCGTGATCGCACCGGTCGGCGTGACGTAGCGGAACCCCACCAGGCCCTCGCCTTCCAAACGGTTCAGCGTCTCGGCGCTGGCAAAATAATTGCCGTCGCCATGCGCCATGGGCGCCCGGAAAACCTGGCCGTTTTGGTAGTGGCCGGCGAAGTCGGTGTCGGCCCGTTCGACGCGCAGGTGGCAGTCCATCGACAGGAAGCGAAGCCCGGCGTTGCGCAGCAGCGCGCCCGGCAGCAGCCCGGCTTCGGTGAGAATTTGAAAACCGTTGCAGACGCCGAGCACATGGCCACCGCGCCGTGCGTGTTCGTGGATGGCTGGCATGATCGGGCTGTGCGCGGCCATGGCGCCGCAGCGCAGGTAATCGCCGCTGCTAAAGCCGCCGGGCAGCACCACGAGGTCGATGCCTTCCAGCACCGTCTCCTTGTGCCAGATCATCCGTGGCCGGTGGCCGGTAGCCAGTTCCAGGGCGATCGCCATGTCGCGTTCGCGGTTGATGCCGGGGAAGACGACGATGGCGGCCTTCATGTCAGACGATCTCCACCTTGAAGCTCTCGATCACCAGGTTCGCCAACAGGCTGCTGCCCATGTCTTCCGCGGACTTGCGGGCGGCTTCGGGATCATTTTCAGCCAGATCAAGTTCGATGCGCTTGCCGACGCGAACCTCGCCGACGCCGGTGAAGCCCAGTACACCGAGCGCGTGGCCGATGGCTTTGCCCTGTGGGTCCAGCACGCCCTCTTTCAGCATGACCGTTACTACCGCTTTCATTGCATCGTCTCCGGGCCTTTGAGGTCGCGCATGCCGGCTTCGGGCAGAATACCAAGTCGGCGTGCCACTTCCTGGTAGGCTTCCTCAACCTTGCCGAGGTCGCGGCGGAAGCGGTCCTTGTCCATCTTTTCGTTGGTCTTGGTGTCCCACAGGCGGCAATTGTCCGGGCTCAGCTCATCGGCGAGCACGATACGCATGTCGTCGTTCTCATACAGCCTTCCGAACTCGAGTTTGAAGTCCACCAAGGTGATGCCGACACCCAGAAAAAGGCCCGTCAGGAAGTCGTTGATGCGCAGCGTGAGCGCGACCATGTCGTCCATGTCTTGGGTGCCGGCCCAGCCGAACGCGGTGATGTGCTCCTCCGCCACCATGGGGTTCTGCAGCGCGTCGTTCTTGTAATAGTATTCGATGATCGAGCGCGGCAGGCGCGTGCCCTCAGGGATGCCGAGGCGCTTGGACAGGCTGCCGGCGGCGACGTTGCGGACCACGATCTCGACCGGGATGATCTCGACCTCGCGGATAAGCTGCTCGCGCATGTTCAGGCGGCGGACGAAATGCGTGGGCACCCCGATCTCGCCCAGGCGGAGCATCAGGTATTCGCTGATGCGGTTGTTCAGAACGCCCTTGCCGGTGATGGTGCCCTTCTTCTGGGAGTTGAAGGCGGTGGCATCGTCCTTGAAATACTGCACGAGGGTGCCCGGCTCGGGGCCTTCGAACAGGATTTTGGCTTTACCTTCATAGAGCTGGCGGCGGCGGGCCATGTGGCAATTCCTCGGAGGCGGCTTTGCCCCATGCGCGGCGGTCCCGGGGACGGGTGTCGTATGCCGGGGTATAGCAGGCGGTGGCGGAGGGTGCCACGCCCCTGACACATAAGAGGTCGGCGCGTTGTTACGCGCCGGGGCCTGGGCCGGGTTCGCCGAAGACGCGGGTGTAGATGGCGTCGAGCTGGCGGAGATGGAGTTTGGCGTCCATTGCGGCGTCCAGCATGTCCGGCGGGACGTGGCCGGCGACCTCGGGGTCGGCGTCCAGATTCTCGCGGAAGTTGCGATGGCCGGGCTTGCCCAGGGTGGACCAGGTGGCCATCGCGTTGCGTTGGACGATGCGGTAGGCGTCCTCCCGCGAAATGCCGGCGCGCGCCAGGGCCAGCAGGATTTCGCCGGAATGCACAACGCCGCCAAGGCTTTCGAGATTGGCCTCCATCTGCTCCGGATAGACCGTGAGTTTTCCCATCATGCCGGCAAGGCGTATCAGCGCGAAATCCAGCGTGATGGTGCTGTCCGGCGCGATGGCGCGTTCCACGCTGGAATGGCTGATGTCGCGTTCGTGCCACAGCGCCACGTTTTCCAGTGCCGGCGTGACGGCGGAGCGGACAATGCGGGCGAGGCCGGTGAGATTTTCCGACAGCACCGGGTTGCGCTTGTGCGGCATCGCCGAGCTGCCCTTCTGGCCGGCGTGGAAGAACTCCTCCGCCTCGCGCACTTCGCTGCGCTGCAAATGGCGAACCTCGGTGGCCAGGCGCTCGACGCCGGATGCCACCACCGCCAGCGCGCAGAAGAACGCCGCGTGGCGGTCGCGCGGGATGACCTGGGTGGACACCGGCTCGGTGGCAAGTCCAAGGCGCCTGGCCACGAATTCCTCAACCCTGGGGTCCACGTGGGCGAAGGTGCCGACGGCGCCGCTGATGGCGCAGACCGCGATTTCGGCGCGGGCGGTGACCAGGCGCGCGCGGTTTCGGCTGAATTCGGCGTAATGACCGGCGAGCTTCAATCCGAAGCTGGTAGGTTCCGCGTGGATGCCGTGGCTGCGGCCGATTGTGGGGGTGTGCTTGAATTCGAATGCCCGCGCCTTCAGGGCTTCCAGCACTGCGTCCACGTCGGCAATGAGGATGTCTGCGGCCTGGGTGAGCTGCACGGAAAGGCAGGTGTCCAGCACGTCCGAACTGGTCATGCCAAGATGGACGAAGCGGCTGTCCTCGCCGATGCCTTCCGCCAGCCAGGTGAGGAAGGCGATGACATCGTGGCGGGTTTCCCGCTCGATGGCGTCGATCCGGTCGAGGTCGGCCTGGGTGATGTGGGCCACCTTGGCGTCGCCGCGGCTGCGGATGGTGGCGGCGGCCTCGGCGGGGATCTCGCCCAGGCCTGCCATGCCCTCGGCGGCGAGGGCCTCGATTTCGAACCAGATCTTGAACCGATTCTCGGCGGCCCAGATGGCGGTCATCTCGGGGCGGCTATAGCGCGGAACCATTTTCTCGACCTCAGTCTTTTGCTTCATGCCCCTCGTAGGCCCGCAAGTCCGGTCTCGCAACTCAGGAGTGCGAATGTTCGACCCCGCCTTTATGCAAGAATTGTCGGCCCTGCTGCAGGTGCTGCTGGTGGATATCACCCTGGCGGGCGACAACGCCGTGGTGGTGGGCCTGGCGGTTTCGGGACTGCCGGCGCACCAGAAGCGGCCGGCGATATTGGTCGGCATCGCCTTGGCCACCATCCTGCGGATCGCGCTGGGTGCTGTGACATTGCAGCTTCTGGCGATCGTGGGGCTGCTGCTGGCCGGCGGTATTCTGCTGCTGTGGGTTGGCTACAAGATGTATCGCGAATTGCGCAGCGCCGGAGAGCACGCCACGGCCGCGGCCGAGCCAAAGACGATGGCGCAGGCGATGATGCAGATCGTGCTGGCCGATCTTTCGATGAGCCTGGACAACGTGCTGGCCGTGGCCGGGGCCGCCGATGGGCATACCTGGGTGCTGGTGGTGGGGTTGGCGTTCTCGGTGATGCTGATGGGCCTGGCCGCCAGCTTCATCGCCAGATTGCTGGAGAAGCATCGCTGGATCGCCTGGATCGGTCTGCTGATCGTGCTGTACATCGCGGTGAAGCTGATCTGGGAGGGTGGGCAGGACGTTTGGGAGCGTTGGCCGTGGCTTAGAGAAGTCCTTCACGCCGGAAGCTGAGCCAGCGCCCGTTGCCGACGATGACATGGTCGTGCAGCACGATGGACAGAGCGGAAGCGGCGGCCTTGATTTCGGCGGTCATATCGATATCGGCGCGCGAGGGCGTGGGGTCGCCGCTGGGGTGGTTGTGCACCAGAATGATGGCGGTGGCGTGCCATTCCAGGGCGCGTTTCACGACCTCACGCGGATAGACCGGCGTGTGGTTGACGGTGCCGGTGCCCTGGGCTTCGTCCGCCAGCAGGCGGTTGCGGGCGTCCAGATACAGCACGCGGAACTGCTCGATGCGTTCGCGCGCCATCACCGC
>JBBROR010000242.1:0-5136 GCA_038229175.1 Acetobacterales bacterium
GTGCAGCCAGGCCGAGGGGCTGCCGACTACCTCCACGCCGCCCAGGCCTTGGCCGCGGGGCTGCATCTGATCGCCACCGGCCATGGCGCCCATCTGGCGTTCACCGCAGGCGAGGCGCGTGACGTGCGACTTGTGCGCCATCGCATGCGGCCGATCGGCGACGGGGGAACGGTGAATCACCCGCATGCACTTTGGGCCGAGCCGGATGTCCAGGACCTGGTCCACGCGCTCCGTGAGGCCCACGCGCGGCCGGATCGCCCAGGTGCTGCGCCGCGTTGCCTGAAATTGCTGGAGCCGTCGCGCCAGGTTGTGCGTATGGCGGCCCAGGCGGTCGATATCCTGCTCACAACCGCCCCGGCGCCGATGCGATTGGGCTGGGTCTCGCCCTGGGGCGTACGTTGCGGGATCGCGCAGTATTCGCGCCACCTGCTCGGCGGATTCGATCGGACCGAGCCCGTGGCCCTGTTCTGCGATCATCGCCAGATGATGGCGGACACCCCGATGTTGCCGGGTGTCAAAATTCACCCTTCGTTTCGTGTGGGCGACGGCGCCTCGCTGCCCGAGCTTGCAGCCGGTGTGATGGCAGAGGATCCGGATGTGCTGGTGATCCAGCATCAGGCCGGCGTTCTGCCGTGGGACGCCCTGGCCGAATTGTTGGAGCATCATGCACTGCGGCCGCGCTGCGTGGTGGTGGCGCTGCACAATGCGCGGGATCTGCTGCGGGCACGGCCGGCGCTGCGCGAACGGGTGGCGAAAGCCCTCAACGCCTGCAGCCGGGTTCTGGTGCACAGCTCCGGCGATATCGGCCTGCTTGCCGATATCGGCGTTGCAAACGGGGTCTGGCTGCCGCATGGCAGCACCAGGGGCCCGGCGCCGCGCACGCCGCAGGTTCTGCTGGCCGGCGATGCGCCCCTGATCGGCACAACGGGGTTTGTGTTGCCGCACAAAGGGCTTCAGCGCCTGATTCAGGCGGTGGCGTTGCTGCGGCCACACTGGCCCGGCGTGCGCCTGCGGCTGGTGACGTCACGCTATCCGGACCCGGTGTCGGATGCGGAACTGGCGGAATGCGAGGCCTTGGTGGCGGCTTTGGGGCTGGAGGCGCAGGTGGAATGGCACACCACTTTCGCGGCCAATGATAGGGTCCTGCACCGCCTGTCAGAATGCGACCTGTTGGTGATGCCCTATGCGCCGACGCTTGAATCCAGCAGCGGCGCGGTACGCCAGGCGATTGCCAGCGGGGTGCCAACCCTGGTCTCCGACCTGCCGCTGTTCGACGACCTCGGCGAGGCCGTCGATCGGCTGGCGAACTCAACGCCAGAGGCGATCGCCGCGCGGATCGATACGCTGCTACTCCAGCCAGTCTTGCGCGCCGCGTTGCAGGAGCGGGCGCAGGACTGGCTGGCGGACCACGACTGGTCACTGATCGGCGAGCGCCTGCAGGGCATGCTGCGGGGGCTGTCGGCCGAGCGAATTTCCAGTATCAGGCGGCGTCCGGCCTACGAGGCGGAGAGCGCCATCGCAGCCAGCGGTGGCTGGACGCCCTCCGGGATCGGGCATTCGTAAGGTGTCTCAGCAGTGCGTTCGGCTAGGTCGGCCTTGGCGCGGGCGATCAGGCCAGGGTCTTCCAACGCCTTGATGGCAGTGGCGGCCATCACCTTTGCAACATGCACCATGCCCTTGTGTGCCGCCGCGGACTTGCCTTGGGCCGTCAGCTGCCAGGAATGGCCAGGTGTGCCGATCGCATAGGTGGCGGCATGGGCCTGCACCGTGGGCACCACCCAGCTGACATCGCCCACATCGGTGGACCCGATCATCGGCACCCCCTTCACATCCAACGGCTTCACGCCGTCATGCAGCACCATGTCGTGTTTTGGTTTGATGCCGGTGCGCTTGAACGAGTTGGCGATGTCGCCCGGCTGCAAGGTGGCCTGGATCTCGCGGGCGAAGGCACGATCGGCATCGTCCCAGTCCGGCGTGCCCAGCCGGTCGAATTCGCCCTGCATGGCTTCCTCCAGCGGCCTGTTGCCCATCAGGTTGGACACCGCGGCAAGGATTTCGATGTTCACCGTCGTGCCGGTCATCAGCGCAGCGCCGCGGGCGCAGTCCTTCACTCGCTCCAGCAATTCCCTCATCTGCGGCAAGTCTATGGCGCGCACGGCATAGCGCACGCGGGCCTTGGACTGCACCACGTTGGGCGCAATGCCGCCGGCGTCGATCATGGCGTAGTGAATGCGGGCGTCGCTGGGCATGTGCTCGCGCAGGTAGTTTACGCCCACATTCATGAGCTCCACCGCGTCGAGTGCGGAGCGGCCAAGATGCGGGCTGGCTGCGGCGTGGGAGGCGCGGCCGGTGAACTTGAAGTCCACGCGGGTGTTGGCCAGCGACAGCGCCTCCGCCACTTCGAAGAAGGCATTCGGGTGCCAGGTGATGGCGATGTCCACGTCATCAAACGCGCCGGCGCGGACCATGAACGCCTTCGCGGCGCCGCCCTCCTCGGCGGGGCAGCCATAGTATCGCACGCGGCCGGCCATGCCGTTGGCTGCCAGCCAGTCTTTGACACTCGTCGCAGCCAAAAGGGCGGCCGAGCCGAGCAGGTTGTGCCCGCAGCCATGGCCGTTGCCATTGCCGGGAATGGGGCGGTGTTCAGCCACGCCGGCCTCCTGGCTCAGGCCCGGTAGCGCGTCGTACTCTCCCAAAATCGCGATCACCGGGCCGCCGCTGCCTGCCTCGCCGATCACGGCGGTGGGAATGCCGGCCACGTTCTCGGTGATAGTGAAGCCCTGCCGCTTCATCTCGGCCAGATGCTCGGCGACCGACTGCTTCTCGGTGTAGCAGGTCTCCGGCATGCCCCAGACGCGATCGGCCAGTTCGATGAACGGCTGGCGCTTGGCGTCGACAAGGTTCCAGATCTGGTCGCTGTTCTTCATGGCGGGGACTCCTCGGGCGGGACGGACAGGGTATGAAAAGTCACGCTAAGCCCGTGTGGAAAATGTGACCAGCCCATGATGTGCGCCAAATGTGCCGGGCACACTTGACGGTTTGCCCTGGGTTCTGAATTGTCGGCGGGGTGCCGCGGTGATGCGGGCCGGGAGCGTGCGCATTGAAAACAACCCGCAGGGCGGTGGTGGTCGGTGCCGGGATCGCGGGCCTTGTGGCGGCGGTCGAACTCGCGTCAGCCGGCATGGACGTGGTCGTGGTCGAGAAGGAGGCCGCACCTGGCGGGAAGTTGCGGCAGATTTCCCTAGGGAATGTGCATATCGATGCCGGCCCCACGGTATTGACCATGCGCTTCGTGTTTGATGCGGTTTTCGCGGCCGCCGGCACCACGTTGGAACAGCATTTGAAGCTGATCCCGGCCGAGGTGCTGGCGCGACACGCCTGGGGCGCCAAGCAGCAGCTGGACCTGTTCGCCGATACAAGGCGCTCGGCCGATGCCATCGGCACATTCGCCGGGGCCGCGGAGGCGCGAGGCTACCTGGCTTTCACAGCACGCTCGGCCAAGATATATCAAACACTCGAAGGCCCGTTTATCCGCTCGCAGCAGCCTGGCAGCGTCTTTGCGTTGGCCCGGCGGGTTGGGTTGCTGGCACCCAACGCGTTGCTTGGCATGACCCCGTTCGCCACGATGTGGAAGGGCTTGGAGGATCATTTTCGCGATCCCCGCCTGCTGCAACTGTTCGGCCGCTATGCAACATATTGCGGCTCATCGCCGTGGCTCGCCCCGGCCACGCTCATGCTGGTGGCCCATGTCGAGCAGGCTGGCGTGTGGATGGTCGAAGGCGGCATGCACCGCATTGCCCGCGCGTTCGAGGCGTTGGCTGCATCCAAGGGCGCGATGTTTCGCTACGGCGACGGCGTGTCCGAAATCCTGGTCGAGAATGGGCGCGCGGCGGGGGTATTGCTTGCATCCGGCGAGCGGATCGCCGCGGATGCCGTTGTGTTCAATGGCGACGCCGCCGCGCTGGCGGGTGGCATGCTCGGCCGCCCAGCGTCGCGCGCGGTCCTGCAGCCCGAGGGTGCGCGCTCGCTGTCCGCACTCACCTGGACGATGAACGCCCCCGCGAGCGGCTTCCCACTGCTACGTCATAATGTCTTCTTTTCAGACAATTACCGTGCTGAGTTCGATGATATTTTCACCAGACGCCGGCTCCCTCGCGCACCCACCGTCTATGTCTGCGCTCAGGATCGTGGCGACGTCCCTCAAGAAATTCGCGGCCCCGAGCGCCTGCTGGTGCTGACCAATGCGCCGGCCACCGGCGACACAACCGACTTCAACGCGGCGGAGATCGCGTCATGCGAGACCAGGACCTTCGAATTGCTGCAACGCTGCGGGCTGGCGGTGGACCGGACGGCGGCGAATACGGTGGTGACGACGCCTTCGCAATGGAACCAGCTCTTTCCAGCGACAGGCGGCGCGCTGTACGGCCGGGCGACGCACGGTTCCATGGCCCCGTTCAGGCGTCCGGCCTCGCGCAGTCGGATCCCGGGTTTGGTGATGGCAGGGGGCAGCGCGCATCCGGGGCCAGGGGTGCCGATGGCGGCGATGTCCGGGCGGCTGGCGGCGGCGGTGGTGCTGGCTGGGCTGACCCGTTCCTAGCAACCGGCGGCTTCGCCCGCGCGGTCCCGGCCGACGGCTATGCCTGGTGGTATGTCGATGCGCTCAGCGACTGCGGTCGCTACGGGATCACCGTTATCGCGTTCATCGGCAGCGTTTTCTCGCCCTATTACGCAGCGGCACGCCGACGCGGACCGGCCGATCCGTTCGCGCATTGCGCCCTCAACGTAGCGCTCTATGGCGACGTGAAGCGCTGGGCGATGACGGAGCGCGGCGCTGGTGACCTGCATATCCTACCCGGGCGTCTCGAGATCGGGCCGAGCCACGCTGCCTGGGACGGTGTCTCGCTGGAAATCAAGATCGACGAGCGGTGCATGCCCGAACAGCGCCGCCTGCGCGGCACCATTCGCGTGACCACGCCAGGTCTGATCGACCATGAAGTGATGCTGGACGGGCAGGGCCGGCACCACTGGCGCCCGCTCGCGCCCAAAGCCCGGGTGCATGTGGAGCTTGAGAGCCCTGGCCTGGAATGGTCGGGAACCGCTTATTTCGACAGCAATCATGGTGCGGAACCGTTGGAA
>JBBROR010000243.1:0-5133 GCA_038229175.1 Acetobacterales bacterium
TCGCGCAGTTCAACGAAATTGACACCCTTGACCACACGGCCGTCCTTGACGTCCAGACAGGGGATCACGCGCAGCTTCAGCACTCGATGAACTCCGTTTGAACACATAGATGGGTGCTACAGGCCGATCTCTGTAGCAGAGGAAACTGGTTTGGCGCCGGGCAGCACCGATACAAATTCGGTCAATGCCTTTTTTGGTAGCACTCAAGGTCTGTTTGAAGGGCGAGGCCGGCGTCGCACAAGTGACGAATGCGCATACAAGCCCAGAATGGGTGCAATCACGCCACAATGAGCCGCGGCATCTGGTCAACCGGATAACAGGGCCAGGGCCTGGCCGGGATCGACACGCCCGTCATACAGCGCGCGGCCAATGATCACCCCTTCGATTCGCGGGCTTTTGGCGGCACGCAGCGCCGCCAGATCGTCGATCGAGCCGACGCCGCCTGAGGCGATCACCGGGGTGGAGATGCTGTCCGCCAGTGCTGCCGTTTGCGCGATGTTGAGGCCGCCCAGCATGCCGTCACGCGCGATGTCGGTATAGATGATGGCTGATACCCCGGCGCCTTCGAAATGCCTGCCAAGTTCGTGGGCGGTGACGGTGGAGGTTTCGGCCCAGCCCTCGGTGGCAACAAACCCGTCCCGCGCATCGATGCCGACGGCAATGCGGCCAGGGAAAAGGCGGCAGGCTTGGATGACCAAGGCCGGATTCTTAGCCGCGGCGCTGCCAAGGATGACGCGACTGACGCCTGCTTCGAGCCAAGTCTCGATACCGGCGATATCGCGGATTCCGCCGCCGAGTTGCACCGGGATGGTGACATTGGCCAAAATCGCAGAAACCGCTGCGCCGTTGACCGGCTTGCCGGCAAAGGCGCCGTTCAAATCCACCACGTGGAGCCAAGCAAACCCGGCATCCTGCCAGGCGCGGGCCTGGGCGCCGGGATCGTTCGAATAGACGGTGGCATCGGCCATTTCGCCGCGGCGCAGACGCACGCAGGCGCCGTCTTTCAGATCAATGGCGGGATAGGCGGTGATCATTGCGGGGCGGTCATTGCGGGGCGGTCATTGTGCGATCCGGCCTCCGGGCTGCAGCAGCTTGTAGTAGAAGATGCCCTGCACGGTCTTGCCGGATACGCGTGCGTAGGCGGGGTGGGAGCCCCAGGCGATGTAGCCCAGGCTCTCATACAGGGCGATGGCGGCAGTCTGGGATTGGCGGACATCGAGGTTGAGCACGTGATAGCCGAGCGCACGGGCGCCATCCTCGACGCGCTGCGTCATCATGCGTGCCAGGCCGTGGCCGCGGGCGTAGGGCGCGATGAACGAGTGTGTCAGCGTGGCCGCGAAGGCCTGCGCCTCGTTGTTCCGCGGCGGGCGCACAAGCTGGACGGAGCCCACCATCATGCCATCCAGCCGGCACACGAACAGCTCGCGCTCGGGCACCAGAAGCAGGCCACGGAAATAGCGTTCCAGCGCCAGGCGTCCTGGAGGCGACACCCAGCCGAAGCCGCCACCGTCGATGATGGCGGCATCGGCCGCCTCGCACAGCGCCGCCAGGTCTTCGTCGGAGATCACAGCGATCCGCTCGACGGCCACGTTATGTGTGGGGCTATCGGGCATCAGGGCTCCAGCGGACGAAGTTGCGCAGGATGCGAATCCCAACGTCCTGGCTCTTTTCGACATGGAACTGGGTGCCGGCGCGATTACCCTGTGCGACCATGGCGGCAACCTTGCCACCGTAGTCGGTGGACGCCAGCAGCTCGTCCGGATCGCCGCCGCTGAGCGCGTAGCTGTGCACGAAATAGACGTGGTCGTCGGGGCTTAGCCCTTCGAGCAAGGGATGGCTGCCAGGTTTGAAGGCCAGCCCGTTCCAGCCCATCTGCGGCAGCCGCAGCGGATGCGGCGGCGCCATTTCGGTAATCTCGCCGGAGATCCAGCCAAACCCCGGGGTCACGGTGTGTTCCAGCCCGCGCTCGGCCATCAGCTGCATGCCGACGCAGATGCCGAGGAACGGCGCGCCATCGGCCACACGTTCGAACATCGCCGATTGCAGGCCCTGGATGCGTGCCAGCCCCGCCGCGCAGTCGGCGAAGGCGCCCTGCCCCGGCAGCACGATGCGGTCGGATTGCATCACGATAGCGGGATCGGCGGTGATGGCGATTTCGGCGGACAGGCCCTCGCGCTCGGCGGCCAGGGCGAGCGCGCGCGAGGCGGAGGCGAGGTTGCCGCTGCCGTAATCGATGACGGCGATTTTCATCCGATGGCACTTGCAGTGAGGTCCGGGCGCCGGGCCAACAGGCGCGCAAGCGCTCCGTCGAAGCTGCTCGCGGCGATCACATGCACCAGCGCATAGCCGCGCAGTTCAAGCGCGAGGCGGCGGAAATCCTGGCCAAACAGGCCTGTGACGAAGGCGGCGATCGCCAGTGTCCAGCCCGGTGCGAACAGGCCGAGTGCCAGGTCGATCACCAACACGAGGGCGGCGAAAATCCAGGCACCGTGCCCGGCCAGCCAGATCGGGCCGAACAGAAGGGCGCCCCAGGAGAAGCCTTCCGGCACAAGAACCGGCGCGCGGTTTGGTGCTGTGTGCGCAGTGTAGATTCTCACAGGGCCCCCTTGGTGGACGGGACCGCGCCGCCGAGACGCGGATCAATGGTGGTTGACTGGCGCAGGGCGCGGGCGACCGACTTGAAGCAGGCCTCGGCCACGTGATGCGCGTTGGTTCCGGCGAGCTGGCGGACATGCAGCGTGATCAGGGCGTTGGCGGCCAGCGCACGAAAAAATTCCTCGAACAGCTCGGTGTCCATCTCGCCAACTTTCGGGCGGTTGAATTCCACGTTCCAAGCCGTGGTGGCGCGGCCGGAGATGTCGATCGTGGCCTCCACCAGCGCCTCGTCCATCGGCACCACGGCGTGGCCGAAGCGGGTGATGCCGCGCTTGTCGCCCAGCGCCTTCAGGATGGCCTGGCCCAGGACGATGCCCACATCCTCGGTGGTGTGGTGGAAATCGATGTGCAGGTCGCCCGTAGCCTTCACGTTCATGTCGAACAGGGCGTGGCGGCACAGGGCCGTCAGCATATGGTCGAAAAACCCGATGCCTGTGTCGACCGTGCCCGACCCGGCGCCATCGAGATCGATTGAAACAGTGATGTCGGTTTCGGCCGTCTTGCGGCTGATGGTTGCGATGCGTGCCATACGGCATGGACTAGCCGAAAACCCGGCTTCCCCGCAAACCGCTTGCAGCGCGGCGGCCCGCTTCCCATTTTGCACCATCATGAACACATCATCTACGAACAATCCCGATCTGGTGGGCTGGCATGGCACCACCATCCTGTGTGTCCGCCGTGGCAACACTGTTGCGATGGCCGGCGACGGCCAGGTGACGTTGGGCCAGACCGTCATCAAAGGCACCGCCCGCAAGGTGCGCCGCATCGGCAATGGCAGCGTGATCGCCGGTTTCGCCGGCGCCACCGCCGATGCTTTTACATTGCTGGAGCGGCTGGAGGCGAAGCTGGAGCGCTTTCCCGATCAGTTGGAGCGGGCCTGTGTGGAACTCGCCAAGGATTGGCGGACCGACCGCTACCTGCGTCGCCTGGAAGCAATGATGGCGGTGGCTGATGCCGATCACTCCTTTACGCTGACGGGCCAGGGCGACGTTCTGGAGCCGGATGACGGAATTATCGCCATCGGCTCGGGTGGCAACTACGCATTGTCGGCCGCGCGGGCGTTGATCGAATTTCCGGAGCTTACCGCAGAGGACGTTGCCCGCCGCGCCATGAAGATCGCCGCCGATATCTGCGTTTACACCAATTATTCGCTTGTTGTGGAAACCATCTGATGGACGCCCAGTCACCCGTCTCTTCGAGCATGACCCCGATGTTTACCCCGCGTGAGATCGTGGCCGAACTCGATCGTTTCATCGTGGGCCAAGCCAACGCCAAGAAGGCCGTGGCCATCGCGCTGCGCAACCGCTGGCGTCGGCAGCAGCTGCCGGACGGCTTGCGCGAGGAGGTGGTGCCAAAGAACATCCTGATGATTGGCCCCACCGGCGTGGGCAAGACAGAGATTGCCCGCAGGCTGGCCAAGCTGGCACAGGCGCCGTTCATCAAGGTGGAGGCGACCAAATTCACCGAGGTTGGTTATGTCGGGCGTGATGTGGAAAGCATTGTGCGCGACCTGGTGGAGATCAGCATCGCCATGCTGCGTGAGACCAGCCGCAAGGGTGTGCAGGCCAAGGCGGAAATTGCGGCAGAGGAGCGGCTGATCACGGCGTTGTGCGGGGAGCATGCTGCGGCGGATACACGATCAAAATTTCGGCGGATGCTACGGGCCGGCGAACTGGAGGAGCGCGACATCGAGATCGCGGTGAGCGAGCCACAGGGGCCGGGCGTGGATATGTCCAACCTGCAGCCGGGCCAGGCGATCAACCTTGGCGATATGATGAAGGGCATGTTCGCCCGCCCCGCCACCGAGAAGAAGATGTCGGTTGCCAGCGCCCGCGCCGCGCTGACGCGTGAGGAAGCGGACAAGCTATTGGACAATGACAGCCTGACGCGGGAGGCGGTGGCGCATGCCGAGGCCAACGGCATCGTGTTTCTCGACGAAATCGATAAAATCTGCGCCCGCAGCGAAGGCGGTGTGCGTGGGGCGGATGTGTCTCGCGAAGGCGTGCAGCGCGATCTGCTGCCGCTGATCGAGGGCACGACCGTGACCACCAAGCATGGCCCGGTGAAGACCGACCACATCCTGTTCATCGCGTCTGGCGCCTTTCATGTCGCCAAGCCGTCCGACCTGCTGCCGGAGTTGCAGGGCCGCTTGCCCATTCGCGTGGAGCTGGCGCCGCTGTCGCGCGACGACCTGAAGCGCATTCTGGTGGAGCCGGAGCACTCGCTGCTCAAGCAGTATCAGGCGCTGATGGGCACCGAGGGCGTGACCCTGGATTTCACCGATGAGGCGGTGAGCAGCCTTGCTGGCCTGGCCGCCGATATCAACGAGCGCGTGGAGAATATCGGCGCGCGGCGCCTGCACACGGTGTTGGAGAAGCTGCTGGAGGAGATCAGTTTTACGGCGACGGATCGCTCTGGCAGCACCGAGACGGTGGATGCGGCGTATGTGGCCGATCGGGTGGCGCCGTTGGCAACGAA
>JBBROR010000244.1:0-5122 GCA_038229175.1 Acetobacterales bacterium
CCAGCATGACAAAACTTTCTCGCTGGCAGACGCGCTCACCCTCGGGCCGGTCGTGGTGCTGTTCGTGCGTGGCGGCTGGTGCCCGTTCTGTGCCATCACCCTGCGCGCGTTCGACCGCGTGCGCGCCGCCCTGGCGCGGGAGGGCGCATCGCTGGTGGCGATCTCGCCGGCGACCAGCCAGAACGTCAAGGTATCGGCGGATCGGGAGTTTCTGCAGTACCAGCTGCTGGCCGATGTCGCACTGGAAGTCGCCAAATCCTATGGCCTGGTGTGGGAGCCGGAATTGGCCTTGCAGAAGGTCTATGCAAGGCTTGGCCACGACCTGCCGCGCATCAACGGCACCGGCGACTGGCGGCTGCCGATTCCGGCCGGCTACGTCATCGGCCAGGATGGCACGGTGCTGGCCGCCCGCGTCAGCACGTCGCTGATCAGCCGCATGTTGCCGTCCGAGGCGCTGGCCGGAGTCAAGTCCGCCGCCCAGGGGCTGTAACGGTCGGCGATGCGGTGTAGAACGCGCTGATGACGGTCTCCATGCTCCACCCCCAACTTCGTCTCACCGAAATCCGCCTGCCGCTCGACCATGATGGGCAGGCTTTAGGCGATGCCGTGCGCGCCCGCCTGGGTGAGGACGCCGCAAGCCTCGCCGATTTCAGCGTTGCCCGTCGCGCCATCGACGCACGCAAGAAGCCGGCAATCTTCTTCACCTACTCGATCGACGTCACCTTGTCCGATCCCGCGGCACAGGAGCGGCTGACGGCCAAGCCCGGCATACGCCCCACGCCGGACACCATCTATCGCCCCGTGACGCACGCGCCGGCGGGATTTACACCGCGTCCAATCGTGATCGGCACCGGCCCATGCGGCCTGATGGCGGCGCTGATGCTGGCGCGCATGGGGTTTCGGCCCATCATCCTCGAGCGCGGCCGCCTCGTGCGCAAGCGCACGCAAGACACCTGGGGCCTCTGGCGCCGCGGCGTGCTCGACCCTGCCAGCAACGTGCAGTTCGGTGAGGGCGGGGCCGGGACCTTCTCCGACGGCAAGCTGTGGAGCCAGATCAAGGACCCCCACCATCTCGGCCGGAAAGTGCTGGAGGAATTTGTCCTTGCCGGAGCGCCTGCGGAAATCCTCACCGTCGCCCATCCGCATATCGGCACTTTCCGACTTGTCACGATGGTGGAGAGCATCCGCGACACGATCGAAAAACTGGGCGGCGAATACCGGTTCGACAGCTTGGTGGCCGATCTGCTGATCGAACATGGCCAGGTCGGCGGCGTTGTGCTGCAGAGCGGTGAAACCCTGCTGTCCCGGCACGTGGTGCTCGCCATCGGGCACAGCGCGCGGGAGACCTTTGCCATGCTGGAGCAGCGCGGCGTGCATATCGAGGCCAAGCCGTTCTCCATCGGCGTGCGGATCGAACACCCGCAATCGCTGATCGATGCCAATCGCTGGGGCGAGCGCGCCGGGCATAAATTATTGGGCCCGGCCGAATACAAGCTGGTGCATCACTGCGAGACCGGCGTCGCTGCGGGCCGCACCGTCTATTCGTTCTGCATGTGCCCCGGCGGCACGGTGGTCGCAGCCACCTCCGAGATCGGTCGCGTCGTGACAAACGGCATGAGCCAGTATTCACGCAACGAGCGAAACGCCAATTCCGGCATCGTGGTGGGAATCTCACCCGACGATTATCCCGGCGGGCTGATGGCCGGCGTGGCCTATCAACGCCACTGGGAGGAACGCGCCTTCGTGGCCGGCGGCAGCAATTACAACGCACCGGCGCAGCTGGTGGGCGATTTCCTGGCGGGCCGGCCGAGTGCTTCGCTCGGCAGTGTTGTTCCTTCCTATCGCCCAGGTGTGACGCCGACCGATCTTTCACTCTGCCTGCCCGAATTCGCGGTCGCCGCGATCCGTGAGGCACTGCCGGCCTTTGCGCGCCAGATCAAGGGCTACGACATGGCCGACGCTGTCATGACCGGCGTCGAAACCCGCACCTCCGCTCCTGTGCGCATCACGCGGGATGGATGGCTGCAGAGCGTGAACACCAAGGGCCTGTATCCGGCCGGCGAGGGCGCGGGCTACGCCGGCGGCATCCTGTCGGCGGGCGTGGACGGCATCAAGGTGGCCGAGGCGGTGGCGCTGAGCATGATCGCCGGCTGAAACCCATCAATCCGCGCGCGGGTCCAGCACGTCGCGCAATCCATCGCCCAAAAGATTGAAGGCCAGGCTTGTGAGCAGGATGGCAACGCCGGGCGCCGTCGCCAGCCACCACGCGCCGGTGAGGTGGCTGCGCCCGGTCGACAGCATCGCGCCCCATTCCGGCGCCGGCGGCTGTGCGCCCAGGCCCAAAAACCCAAGCCCCGCGGCCGTCAGAATAATGCCGGCCATGTTCAACGTGATCCGCACAATCACCGACGGCAGGCACATCGGCACGATATGCCGCGTGATGATGCGAAACGACGAAGCACCTTGGATGCGCACGGCCGCGATATAGTCGGCCTTGCGGATCGTGAGGGTCTCGGCCCGGGCAAGGCGGGCGATCGGCGGCCACGCCGTCAGCGCCACCGCGATGATGGCGTTGCGCAGCCCCGGCCCAAGCGCTGCCACAAAACCCAGTGCCAGGATCAGCCCCGGAAACGACAGGAAGATATCGTTGATGCGCATCAGCGTGCCGTCCACCCAGCCGCCGAAATACCCGGCGGTGGTGCCCACCAGCAGCCCGATCGGCGCTGCGATCACAGCCACCAACGTTGCGATATACAGCGTGGTCCGGCTGCCATAGACCAGTCGCGCAAACACGTCGCGGCCAAGATCGTCGGTTCCCAGCCAATGGGCGCCACTCGGCGGCAACAGTCGCGCATCAAGGCTCTGATCGTCAAACCCACCGGGCGCGATCAGCGGCGCCGCGACCGCGATCACCACAAGCGCCAGGATAATACCCAACCCCAGCAACGCCAACGGATTGGCCCGCAGGCGCATCCACCCAAAATACAGCCGTTGAAAGCTTGCCTGCCGCGGCGACAACGTGATGTCGGCGGTCAGCCAGTCGCGAAGGGAAACGCTGCCGCTCATTTCGTCCTCGGGTCCATCACGCGATACAGCAGGTCGGCCAGCAGGTTCAGCCCGATGAAGATAACCCCCACGATCAGCACACACGCCAGCACCGCATTCATGTCCCCCGCCAATAACCCGGACGTAAGATAACGCCCGAAGCCCGGCCACGCGAACACCGTCTCCGTCAGCACCGCGCCCTCCAGCAGGAACGCATAGGCCAACGCAATCACGGTGATCAGCTGGACTGCAATGTTGCCGAACGCATGCCGCCAGATCACCCGCATCCGCGATAATCCCTTCGCCCGAGCAGCGATGATGTATTCCTGGCGCAGTTGCTCCAGCATGAAGCTGCGTGTCAGACGGCTGATATACGCCATCGACCCATATCCCAGGATCGTTCCGGGCAGCACAATGTGCCGCCAGGCGTTCCAGAACACCTCGTACTCGCCATCGATCAGGCTATCGACCAGCAGCAGCCCGGTATGCGGCTCCACCATGTCGATGAACGACACGTCCAATCGTCCGGGGCCACCCACCACCCCAAGTGCGGCGTAAAAGATGATCAGCCCCATCAGCCCCAGCCAGAATGTCGGGCTCGAATACCCCAGCAGCCCCACCACCCGCGCCACATGGTCGATCACCGACCCACGATACACCGCCGCCAGCATCCCCAGCGGCACGCCCACAAAAACGCCGATGATGATGGCAAACGTCGCCAGCTCGATCGTGGCGGGGAACACCTTGGCGAGATCGTCGGCTACCCGATGCCCAGTGAACAGCGCGTTGCCGAAATCGGCGTGCAGCATGTCGCGCACGAACAGATAGAACTGCGTCACCAGCGGCTTGTCGCGGCCCAACTGGTGATAAACCATGTCGTAGGTCGCCTGATCTGCCTGCTCGCCGATGATCGACACCACCGGGTCCACCGGCAGCATCCGTCCCATGAAGAACGTCAGCGCCAGCAGGCCCAGCAAGGTGACGGCGATCGAGCCAACACGCTTTACGATTGATATCAGCATAGTGTCATTTCGACGCAGACCCGTAGTCGACACCGAACGGTGAAATAACAAAGTCCTTCACCGTTGAGCGCACCGCGATCGCCCGCACCGTTTGAAACATGTAGGTCATCGGGCCGTTGTGCAGCATGTATTCCTGTATCTCGTGATACATCGCCGTCCGTTTGCCCACGTCCCGCTCCATCCGGGCGGCCTCGGCCTTCTCGTTGATCGCGTCGGACTGCCAGGCCGTCCGCCAGCTCGGATACTGCGCCAGCTTCGATTCAGGCCGGTTGTCCGGATTGACCGCGTGGCGTGAGATCATGCTGTCGGCATCGGGATAGCCCGCACCCCACCCCACAAGCTGCACCTGAAATTCCCGCGCCCGGCCGCGGGTGAACAATTGCGCGTCGGCCATCTGTTCCAGCTCCAGCTTGATGCCGATCTTGGCGGCGTTGGAGGCCACGTGCTGGGCGATGGTCGGGCTGATGTTGTTGGCCGACAAGATCATCTTTTTCGTGAAGCCATCGGGATAGCCGGCCTCGGTGATCAGCGCCTTGGCCTTGGCAAGATCGAGCGAGAAGGGCTGCCCCGCCTTCTTGTCGAGCGCGCCGAACGCCCCCTCCGGCACCAGCGAGGCGCGCGGCACGCCCTGGTATTGCAGCACGGTGCGGCCCAGCCCGTCATAATCCACCAGATATCGAAAAGCCTCACGCACCTTGGGGTTGCCCAGGATCGGATCGGTGCCGTTGAACGCCAGATACGTGAAGCCATGCATCACCGTCTGGACGATGTTGATGTCTTTGTTCGCGGCCATCGCGGTCAGATCTTCGGTCTTCAGCAGCCGCGCCACGTCGATATCGCCCTGCTCCAGCAACAGCCGCTCGGCGCCAGACTCCGGCACATGGCGAATGATCACCCGCCGCGTCTTGGGTTTATCACCCCAATAATTGTCGTTGCGCTCCAGAACCACAACGTCGTTGCTGTCCCATTTGGTGATGCGATATGGCCCCACGCAGGCCGGGCTTGTCTTGAAGAAGGCGTTGGCATAGTCGGATTTGCCGTCCACAACCTTGGCG
>JBBROR010000245.1:0-5102 GCA_038229175.1 Acetobacterales bacterium
CTTTTCCGACATTGAATCGATCACCGATCAACTCGGCAAGGGCTGCGGCACGAAGTTCGAATTCGAGTGCTACGATATCGGCCATCTCTACAACCTCGCGCACTGCGCCGACAAAGGCTGGATCGAGCCGCCGTTCTTCGTGCAGTCCATCTTCGGCATCACAGGCGGCATCGGCCCGGATATCAGCAACCTCGTCTTCATGCGCGAGACGGCGAACAAATTGTTCGGGTCCGACTATGTGTGGTCGGTGCTGGCAGCCGGCCGCCACCAGATGAGCTTTTGCACCATGGCAGGCATCATGGGCGGCAATGTGCGCGTGGGGCTGGAAGACAGTCTGTATATCGGCAAGGGCAAAATGGCGACGTCCAACGCCCAGCAGGTGGCCAAGATCCGCCGCATCCTGGAGGATCTGAGTTTGGAAATTGCAACGCCGGCCGAAGCGCGTGAGATCCTCAAGCTCAAGGGCGGGGACATGGTGGGCTTCTAATCCCAACACAGGGGCGGGCTTGACCAAACAGGCCCACCCCCCGAAATTGTTGGTATGACCGATTCCTTCGCACTGCACGCCTCTTTGCTTACCATCGACACCCATATCGACATCCCCTGGCCCGAAGGCCCGGATTTTCTCGAACACACCAAGCGTCGCGTCGATCTGCCGAAAATGCAGCGCGGGCACATGGTGGCCGGATGTTTCGCGGCCTACGTGCCACAAGGCCCGCGCACCCCGGAAGGGCACGAAGCCGCGTATGCCCGCGCGGTCGAGATGCTCGAACGCATCAACACCATGGGCGGCACGCAGGCCCGGGTCTGCACGTCCGCCGACGCGATCGAAGCCGCCCATCGTGATGGCGCCACCGTTATCATCCCCTGTGTCGAGAACGGCCATGCCATCGCCGGGGACATATCGCGCCTGGCAGAATTCGCCTCGCTGGGCGCCCGCTACATGACGCTGACCCATAACGGCCACAACGCCCTCGCCGACAGCTCCAACCCGCGCGCCGATCTTGGCGACGGCGCCACGCTGCATGGTGGCCTGTCCGACCTCGGTCGCGCGGCGATTGCCGAGATGAACCGCCTTGGGATGGTGATCGACATCGCCCATGTCTCGAAGGCGTCGATGCTGCAGGCCGCCGCTGCCTCTCGCACGCCGGTGATGTCGACGCATTCCTGCATCAAGGCGTTGTGCGACAACCCACGCAACCTCGACGACGAGCAGCTTGATGCGCTCCGCGATGTCGGCGGCATGATCAACATCACGGCCGTCAGCGGTTTTCTGCGGGCCGGCGCGAAGCCGGAGCAGATCAACCCGGCCGCCTATGTCGATCATATCGACTATGCCGTACAGCGGATTGGCCTCGCCCATGTTGGCATATCGTCCGACTTTGACGGTGGCGGTGGCTTTACGGATTGGCGGGACGCCGCCGAATGTCCGTCGATGACGGCCGAGTTGGTCAAGCGAGGATATGATGCCGGGGCGATTGCAGCCCTTTGGGGCGGTAATTTCCTGCGCATCCTGCGGCAGGCGGAAGCTTCTGCAGGATAGTCGCTGGTGGTCCCACTCACCAACCAGGCTGACGTGCCCGTTTGGACCAGACCATCAGAGCGTGGTAACTTTGGGTGAAGCAACCCAAACGCATCATGATCTAGTGGGCCAAATTCCCTGACGCTCCGGTAGCAAGCGTCAGGTTTGGATCACTAGCTTCGCATCATGCGATGCAGCAGGTTGTCCTTCAGCACATACTGGTGAAACAACGCGGCCGCGGCGTGCAGACCGGCCAGGATCAAAATGGTATTGGCAGCCGTGCCGTGCCAGTCACCAAGAAAATTGCGCAATACCTTGTCATTCGGGGCAAGAGCCGGCAGCCTGAAAAGATTGAGTATGTTGTCGGCACGCACTGCCTCGTAGCTGAGCCCCAGCACAAGGGCGGCTGCCACGAGCGCATAAAGCCCATAATGTGCACCTTTTGCTGCAATCTTCATCCAACCCTGATCAGCCGGCGGAAGCGAGCGCCCCGCGCTGTTGCGCCAGACAACCCGTATCAGATAGATCACGGCCAACAAGACGCCAAGCAGAATATGCGCCGAGCGCGGATAGACACGTAGCTCGCGCGGAAACAGGTCGATCACCTGGGCCAGGCCCCACAGGGTCACCACCAGGGCGGCGGTGAGCCAATGCAGAGCGATGGTGCCACGGTCGTAATGGGGGCTGCCAGACATTGAAAAACTCCTAACCGCCACCGATGAGAATGCCGGTGGCAAAAACCAACGCACCGCCAAAACCGACCTGCAGCGCGGCCGAGAACGGCGGCGTGTCCATGAACTTGCAACGGATCCAGGTAATGACAGCCAATTCCGCCACCACCACGCAGATCGCGACGGTGAGAGCCGTGTTGAAATTGGAGATCAAGAACGGCATCGTATGGCCAACGCCGCCCAGGGTGGTGGCCAGCCCGCAGATGCCGCCCCGGATCCACGGTGCGCCGCGCCCGGTCAGCGACCCGTTATCGGACAGCGCCTCGGCGAACCCCATCGAAATGCCGGCACCGATCGATGCCGCCATGCCAATCAAAAACGCGTCCCACGTGTTGCCGGTGGCGAACACAGCCGCAAACACCGGCGCGAGTGTGGAAACCGAGCCATCCATCAAACCGGCCAACGCCGGCTGGACGATACGCAGCACGAAGTTGCGGCGTTCGATGTCATCCTCGGAATCTTTTACCGATTCGGTGACATTCTTTTCCATCAACCGATCAGCGGTGACCTCGTGCATAGCCTCGACCTCGGCCAGATCTCCCAGCAGCTTGCGGCTGGTGGCATCGGTGCTGCGCCCTGCGGCCTGGCGATAGAAGTTCGCCGCTTCCGCCTCCATGCTGGCGGCCTGCTTGCGCACCACATCCAGCCCCAGCGTTGTGCTTTGCCAAACCGGTTTGCGCGTCACGAAGCCACGCACATCCTGCCTTCGAACCAGAACGATATGCTCGCCGAATTTCTTCACATACAGGTCAAGCAGCACGCGCCGGTGTTCGCTTTCTTCGCGCGCCATCTCTTTGAACACGACCGAACTGGCGGGGAAATCGGCACTGAGGCGCTCGGCGAAGTCGGCGTAGATCCGGCCGTCCTCCTCCTCGCTGCTGATGGCCAGGGCCAGTATTTCCCGCTCCGACAACTCGCTGAAATTCCGCATACAAGGCCCCGCCTCCTCGAAATTTCAATATAGGGAGCTTACCGCAATGCAGCAACAGTGGGATGAGAGCTGCGAATGCTTCTCATCTGCAGTATTAGATCATGATGCGTCTGGGTTGCTTCACCCAAAACGCATCATCATCTAGAGCACGAGATCCGATCGATTGATTTTAAGCGATCGGAACGTGCTTTAGGCAGCAATCCGGTGCAGCGCGCAAAGCTTGTTCCCGTCGGGATCGCGCAGATAGGCCAAATAGAGCGGGCCAGCGCCACCCTGGCGTAGCCCCGGCGCATCCTCCACCGCCGTGCCGCCGTTCTCGACCCCGGCCTTGTGCCAGGCATCCGCCTCTGCCGCGCTGTCCATCGTGAACCCGATCGTGCCGCCATTCGCACCGCAGGCCGGCGCGCCGTCGATCGGCGGGGTGATCATCAGGCGCCCACCGCGATGCGCATAAATCAGGCGTCCCTTTGCGTCCTGCACGCCCGGCTTGCCGCCCATGGCGCCGATTGTCGCATCGTAGAACAACTTCGACCGTGCAATGTCGTTGCTGCCGATCATGATATGGCTGAACATTCCACTCTCTCCCATTATGTGACGCCGCCGCATGGCGACATGTTCCGCCTACCTCGGCAAGTCCTCGTTCCGCAACCGGATCAGCAAATCCAGCCTCGGAAAATTCGTATCCAGATAGCGATTGCCATCAGCAAACAACATCTCCTGCCGCCCAGCCCGCATACCGCCGCCGGACAACTCCCCATAGCCGGCATAAAGCCTGTCCACCACATCCATGCCCATCACCACCTCCCCGAACGGTGCAAAGCCGGCTTCCCCGTCGTTCTGCGCCGCATTATCGCCAAGATTGATGAAAACCTGGGTGGAACGGGTATGCGGACCTGTGTTGGCGAATGCCACGAAGCCCCGCGTGTTGGACTGCAAAAGTCTGTCGTCCGGGATCGGCCTGCTCTGCCACGCCTGGGCCACCAGCGGCGCGCCGGCGATCCCGAACTGCGCCCACTTGCCTGCAACAACGCGATGGAATCGCGAGTCGTCGTAATAGCCCCGTTGCACAAGTTCGAAAAACCGATCGGCCCCATGCGGCGCCCAGGCGCGATAAACCGCTATCTCGAAGATCCCCGCGCTGGTCTCGATAACCGTCCGATACGTGGGCGGGAACGCCCCCCGTGCCGCAGGATCGATCCCCGCCATATCTTCGCTCCCGCTGCCGTCACCGGCGCCAGCTCGGCCGATGATCGCCTGCCCGGATAGGCTATGCCCAACATCCGCCGCGATCCCGCGCCGGCACCTAGTGGTAAAGATCTGAGGAAAGAGTCCTCAGATCTTTACCACTAGCCTCTGATCTTGTGGGCCAAATTCCCCGACGCTCCGGTAGCAAGAATCAGGTTTGGATCACTAGTGCTCTGACTCAATCAGGATGTGCATCATGTGTCAGAGCACTAGGTTGATTTTGCAGGCCGATTCACCAAACGGGCTGAAGTGTCCGTTTGGCTCGGACCACTAGATCATGATGCGTTTGGGTTGCTTCACCCAGACGCATAAACATGCTCAATAAAACAAGGCCTAGAGCGTCATGATTTTGATTCTACCCAAAATCATCACGCTCTAAAGCAACCTCAGGCCATGTTGCTCTGACACGGAGAACCCCGATGGCCACGCATCGCTTCCACCCAACCCGCTACTACAACGTCATCGGCACCGCCGAGCCCTGCCTGCGGATTGCCGACGGCGACACCGTCATCACCGACACCATCGACGCGTCTGGCCTCGATGCAAACGAGGCCCAGGCGATGCACGGGCCAAACCCCATGACAGGCCCATTCTTCATCGAAGGTGCCGAACCCGGCGACACATTGTCCGTGAACATTATCCGCCTCACCCCAAGCCGCGCCACCGGCTGGAC
>JBBROR010000246.1:0-5051 GCA_038229175.1 Acetobacterales bacterium
ACCAGGTGAACGCGTCCAGCCTCGATGTCACCAAGCACCTCGTCCAACGCGTCGAGGTTGAAAGCCTCCCAGCGCAGATGGATCCGCATGTCGCAGCTCCAGGGGCGCGATGCGAGGGCCGCCAGCAGCGCGCGCCAGGCCGCGATTCCGCGCAGGCCCGGCTCCCAGGACAACGTCACGCTGTGATAGGCGGTGGTAATGCCGCAGCCGAGCAGTTGCCGCTCGGTTTCAGCCAGCGCGAAGACAGGGTCGAAGGCCACGCTCGGGCGCGGCTGCATCTGGCGTTCGAAGGCATCGCCGTGGATATCCACGATCCCCGGCAACACGAGCAGCCCGGTCGCGTCGAAAGCTCGCCCAGGCCCGACGCGCTCGGCGAACACGCCGTTGTCGAGGTGAAGATCGCCCCGGACCAGGGCGCCGGCGCGGAGCACCTGGCCGCCGGTGAGTGTCATGCCGGTCATATGCTTTGCCTCAGGGTTCAAAAACGATCTGTACGCGCGGCGTGGGATACCGGCTGGTGCCGTATTCCACCACCGCGCCCTGCGGATCGACGTTGATGTTCTCGGTGATCAGCAGCGGCCGGTTGCGCGGCATGCGCAGCAGCGTGGCCTCCGGTGCCGAAGGCAGCCGTGCAGACACCCGCGTCGTCTGGCGGCGGTAATCGGGCAGGCCGCAGGTTGCGAGCGCGTCGCTGATCCCGCTTTCGCGCAGGGCCTGCAGCAACCCCGGAAACCGCGCGGCGGGAAACCAGTGCTGGCTGATGCTGACGGGTCGGCCATCGGCCAGGCCCAGGCGTTCGAGCATCACGGTTCTAGCACCGGCGCGCAGGCCGAGTTCAGTGGCAACCGTCTGGTCGGCCGGCATCTCGCGCAGTTCAAGCAGCGTGCCCGATGGCTCTTTGTTGTGCCGGCGGATCCACTCGGAAAACCGCGTGCGCGGGCTGACGGCGTAATCCAGCACGTCTTCGGCGACAAAGCTGCCGCGACCCTGCTCCACCCGCACCAGGCCGCCGCGCTGCAGTTCCTCCAACGCCCGGCGGACGGTGTGGCGATTGACGGCGAACCGCGCGGCCATCTGCGCCTCCGTCGGCAGCCTCGCACCCGGTGCGAGGCTGCCCGCGGCGATCTCGTCCTCCAAGGCGCGGGCAATCTGGCGCCACAGCGACACGCCGGGTTCGCGGGCCCCCTCGGAGACGTTCATCGCAAATTCATCCACGCCGGGGTCCTCACATGCGACTTGTGATTGACCTTAGGCGAGTTCAGGCATAGTCGTCTAGATGTCTAAACAAATCTGGACATGCCATGCAGCCCGAAACCATCCCGGATCCCGCCTCTTCGCACACGGCACGGCAACGCTGGATGGCCGTCCTGGCCCGTGCCGGGCGCGCGGACATCATCTCGTTGCTCGAGCACGTGCCCCCACTCCCAAACCACATTGTGCTGCGCGGCCCGGAGAGCGGGCTGGTGATGGTGCGCGGCCGGGCCGGCGGTGCGGGCGCGGCGTTCAACATGGGCGAGATGAGCGTGACGCGCTGCACCGTGCGCGACGCGGACGGGCGGGTGGGCCACGCCTATGTGGCGGGCCGCGATCGCGCGCAGGCCGAGCTGGCGGCCAGGCTCGACGCGGCGCTGCAGGACGCCGGGTGGCATCGGCGGATCGAGGCATCGGTGATCGCACCGCTGGCCCTGGCCCAGGCCGAACAGCGCGCCACCACAGCCCGCAAGGCCGCCGCCACCCGCGTGCAGTTCTTCACGCTTGCCACCATGCGGAGCGGGTCATGAGTATCGATCTGCCAGGTTTTGCAGATCCGGTCCTATCGGCGCAGTCCACGTTCCGTGCGATCCTGGATGCGATGTCGCGTCCGGGCACGATCTTTCTGGCCGGCCAGGGCCTGAGTCCGCCGGCGCCGCTCATGCCCGCATCGGCGGCGTGCCTGCTCACCCTGGTGGATGCCGAAACCACGTTGTCGCTCGACGCCGGGTGCGCGGCGGCGCGGGATTGGATCGCCTTTCACTGCGGCGCGCCCGCCGCACCAGTGGAGGCCGCCGATTTCGTGCTGGCCCTGGCACTGCCTGATCTCACCGCACTCGGCGCCGGCAGCGATGACGGACCGCAGGACGGCGCCACCGTTATTCTGCAGGTCGCAAGCCTGCGCAGCGGCCAGCGCCTCACCCTGTCTGGTCCCGGGCTGAGAGCGCCGGCCACGCTCGACGTTCTGGGCCTGCCGGACGACTTCGTTTCGGTGTGGGCCATCAATCATGCCCGCTTTCCGCGTGGCATCGATCTGATCCTGTGCGCCGGCGACGAGCTGCTGGCGCTGCCACGGTCCCTGCGGATCACCCGTGCAATAAAGGAGGCCTGATATGGCCTATGTCGCCGTCAAGGGTGGTGAGCGCGCCATCGACAATGCCCATGCCTGGCTGGCCGAGGAGCGTCGGGGCAATCCGGACGTGCCGCCGATCGACACCGCCCAGATTCGCGAACAGTTGGGCCGTGGGGTGGATCGGGTGATGGCCGAAGGCTCGCTTTATGACGAGGAGTTGGCCGCCCTGGCGATACGCCAGGCGCAGGGCGATCTGATCGAGGCGGCGTTCCTGGTGCGCGCGTATCGCACCACCCTGCCCCGCTTTGCCGCCAGCGCGCCGGTGGACACGGCCACGATGTCGATCCGGCGCCGCATTTCGGCGGTGTTCAAGGACATGCCGGGCGGCCAGATCCTGGGGCCGACCTATGACTACACCCACCGCCTGATCGACTTCGCCGAAGCCGCTGGGTTCACGCCGCCAGCCGCCGTGGAAATGAACGCCGATGACAGCCCCATCGGCCGCATCAACGATATTCTCGACACCGAAGGGCTGATCGAGGCCGATGGTGCGGCGGACGGCGAGCCCGGCGACATCACCCGTGCGCCCCTGGCCTTCCCCGCCGGGCGCGATATCCGCCTGCAATCGCTGGCGCGTGGCGACGAGGGGTTTCTGTTGGCGATGGCCTACTCCACCCAGCGTGGCTGGGGCGGTTCTCATCCGTTTGTGGGCGAGATCCGGGTGGGCGAGGCCAGCGTTGAGATCACCCCGCCGGAGCTGGGTTTTCCCATCGATATTGGCGACATCACGCTGACGGAATGCCAGATGGTGAACCAGTTCGCCGGGTCCAAAACCCAGCCACCGCAGTTCACGCGTGGCTATGGGCTGGTGTTCGGGCATGCCGAGCGCAAGGCGATGTCGATGGCGCTGGTGGATCGCGCGTTGCGGGCGGAGGAGTTGGGCGAGACGGCAACGGCGCCGGCGCAGAACCATGAGTTCGTTTTGTACCACTGCGACAACATCGAGGCGACGGGGTTCGTCGAGCATCTGAAGCTGCCGCATTACGTGGATTTTCAGAGCGAACTGGAAACGATCCGGCGCATGCGGGCGGATGCGGCAACGGAGATGGCCCAATGAACGGCTACAACTTCGCGTATTTGGACGAACAGACAAAACGGATGATCCGCCGCGCCATCCTCAAAGCGGTGGCGATTCCCGGTCATCAGATCCCGTTCGGATCACGCGAGATGCCGCTGCCCTATGGCTGGGGCACCGGCGGCATCCAGCTCACCGCCGCCGTACTGGGGCCGCAGGACGTGCTGAAGGTGATCGACCAGGGGGCCGACGACACCACCAACGCGGTGTCCATCCGCCGGTTCTTCAACCGCACGGCCGGTGTGGCCACCACCACCCACACGGCCGATGCCACGATCATCCAGACGCGTCATCGCATTCCCGAACTGCCGCTGACCGAAAAGCAGATCCTGGTCTACCAGGTGCCGCAGCCGGAGCCGCTGTCCAAGCTGGAGAGTTCGCGGGCGGAGACGCGG
The DNA here is from genome assembly GCA_038229175.1 of Acetobacterales bacterium. GTDB lineage: Bacteria > Pseudomonadota > Alphaproteobacteria > Acetobacterales > Acetobacteraceae > CAIQQQ01. Next base: position 3,854 of record JBBROR010000246.1, read on the forward strand.
CGCATGCATGGCCTGGCGGAATATGGGCTGATGCATGTCAAACTCTATGAGGACATCACGCGCTTTGGCCATGTGTCGATCAGCTACGACTATCCTGTCATGGTGGGGGGTCGCTACCTGATGGCGCCCAGCCCGATCCCGGCCTTCGACAACCCGAAGATGCACATGATGCCGGCGCTGCAGTTGTTCGGCGCCGGGCGCGAGCAGCGGATCTATGCGGTGCCGCCCTATACGTCCGTTGTGAGCCTGGATTTCGACGACCATCCGTTCCGGACCACCCGTGCCCCGCATGCCTGTGGCCTGTGCGGCGCCGACGATTCGTATCTCGACGAAGTGGTGACGGACGATCGCGGCGGACGGCTTTATGTGTGCTCCGACACCGATCATTGCGAGACGCGGCGCGGGGACGGTCATACCGGCAGCCAATCCCCCGAAGTGGAGCGTGCGGCATGACCGACGACACATTGCTCTGCACCCGCAAGCTCAATCTGCGGTTTGGCAACATCCCAGCGCTGGTCGATGTCGATGCCGATCTATGGCCTGGCGAGGTGCTGGCCATCGTGGGTGAATCCGGCTCGGGCAAGACCACTTTGCTCAACGTGCTCTCAGGCCGGATGGCGCCGCAGTCCGGCGTGGTCTGGTATCGCGATCCCGAGGGCAGGCTGATCGACGTGCACGCCATGCCGGCGCCGGCCCTGCGCGCGCTGCATCGGTCCGACTGGGGATTCGTGCATCAGAACCCGCGCGACAATCTGCGCATGGGGGTCACCGCCGGTGGCAATGTGGGCGAGCGGCTGATGGCGCAGGGGCGTCGGCATTATGGCGACATCCGTGCCGAGGCGATCGACTGGCTGCGTCAGGTCGAGATCGATGGCGATCGCGTGGATGACCTGCCGCGCACCTTCTCCGGCGGCATGCTGCAACGCCTGCAGATTGCCCGCACCCTGGTGACGCATCCACGGCTGGTGTTCATGGACGAGCCGACCGGCGGGCTGGATGTGAGTGTGCAGGCCCGCCTGCTTGATCTTATTCGCTCGCTGGTGCGCCGCCTGAATATCGCAGCCGTTCTGGTGACGCATGACCTCGCGGTGGCGCGGCTGCTGGCGCATCGCATCATGGTGATGCAGCGCGGCGTGGTGGTGGAGGCGGGTTTGACCGACCAGGTGCTGGACGATCCGCAGCATGCCTACACACAACT
>JBBROR010000247.1:0-5040 GCA_038229175.1 Acetobacterales bacterium
GCCGCCTCGATCGCGTCGGGGAATTTGGCGGGGTGCGCGGTGGCCATGGCGACGATCGGCACGCCGGGCCGCACCAGGGCGCGCGCGGCCTCGATGCCGATGATGCTGTGCGGGTCCGCGAGGTAGCCGGCGGAGGCGTAGAGGCCGCGTATGGCTTCCAGCGTTTCGTCGTCACCGAGGCGAAAGCCGGTGAACAGGGCGGTTGCCTCGCGCCACGCCGCTTCGGCCACCACCATGCGGCCGGTGGTGCGGAACGACTCCATTGTCGACGCCGTCAGCGACGCGTCCCTGCCCTGGATCTCGAACAGCAATCGTTCGAAGTTGGAGCTGACCTGGATGTCCATGCTGGGGGACAGGCTGGGCTCGACGCCGCGCACGCTCATGTCGTTCGCTTCCAGGAAGCGGGCGAGGATATCGTTGCGGTTGCTGGCAACGATGAGGCGCGGGATGGGAACGCCCATGCGCCTTGCGGCGTAGGCGGCGAGCACGTTGCCGAAATTGCCGGTGGGGACGGCGAATTCGACGGCGCGGTCTGGTGCGCCGAGCGCCACGGCGGCGGCGACGTAGTAGGGGATCTGGCCCAGGATGCGGGCCCAGTTGATGGAATTGACCGCCGAAAGGCGCATTTCGGTGCGAAACGGCAGGTCGCGGAACATGGCCTTCACCAGGTCCTGGCAGTCGTCGAAGGTGCCAGCGACGGCGAGGTTGCGCAGGTTGGGCGCGTGCACCGTGGTCATCTGCCGGCGCTGCACCTCGGACGTGCGGCCTTCGGGGTGCAGGATCACGATATCGACGCGCGCCCGATTGGCACACGCCTCGATGGCGGCCGAGCCGGTGTCGCCGGAGGTGGCGGCGACGATCGTGATGCGCTCGTCGCGCTCGGTGAGGACATGGTCGAACAGGCGGCCGAGGAGTTGCATCGCCATGTCTTTGAAGGCAAGCGTGGGGCCGTGGAACAGCTCCTGCGTCCAGATATCGGTGCCGAGCTGGACCAGCGGGACCACGGCGGGGCTGTTGAAGCTGGCGTAGGATTCGCGGGTCAGCCGCAGCAGCGTTTCGTAGGGAATGCAGTTGCCCATGAACGGGTGGATGATGCGGGCGGCCAGTTCAGGATAGGGCACGCCGCGGAGTGCCCGGAGATCGTTCGGCGAAAGTGTCGGAAAAGTCTCGGGCACATAGAGCCCGCCATCCTCGGCGAGGCCAGCCAGCAGTACACCGGAAAAATCGCGCACCGGAGCCTGGCCGCGGGTGGAGATGTAGCGCATCGGAGGGCCTGTTCTTTTGGGGAGGAGCACGATAGATGCGGCAGGGCGGCCCTGCGATCAATGGTGATTCCGAGGGCCGGTGACCGGGTGGCTGGCATGCGGGTTGTCGTGATCGGAACGTCGGGGGCGGGAAAGACCACGCTGTCCCGGCAGATCGCCGCGCATTTTAGAATCCCGCTGATCGAGCTGGACGCGCTGAACTGGCGGCCCAATTGGCAGGCGCTGTCCGCCACCGATCCGGCGCAGTTCCTGGACGATGTCGCGGCCGCGACCGCAGGGCCTGATTGGGTGGTGGCCGGCAACTATACGATGGCGCGGCATATCGTGTGGGCGCGGGCGACGCATCTGGTGTGGCTGGATTTTTCCAGATGGGTGGTGATGCAACGGGTGGTGCGGCGTTCGTTTCAGCGCGCCTTGCGGCTTTCGTTTCAGCGCGCCTTGCGACGTGAGGTGATCGGGGGCGGCAACCGCGAAGGGTTCGCCGGATGGCGCGACCCTGGCCATCCCATGCAGTGGGCGTGGCGGACGTGGCAACCCAACCGGACCGCCACCGCCGCCCGGCTGGCCGAGGCAAGCTCGGCGCATTTGAGGGTGGTGCAGGTGATAAGGCCGCAGGATGCGGGCCGCGTGATCGCGTGGCTCGTCGGGTAGACGGTGGGCTGAAGCCTTGGTCTTTAGCACCTATCTTGAAGCGTGATGATTTTGGGTAGAGTCAAGATCACCCCACTCTAGCCTTTGTTTTACCGAACATGATGCGTTTGGGTGAAGCAACCCAAACGCATCATGATCTAAGGGGCGAGCGCGGCTTCTACGGCATCGCCCAGGCGTTCTACGATCATGCCGATATCGGCCTTGGTGGCGATGTAGGGCGGGGCGATGATGACGTGGTCGCCGTGTTTGCCGTCGATGGTGCCGCCCATGGGGTAGACGGCAACGCCGTGTTGGTAGGCCTGCTGCTTGATGCGTTCGTGCAGGCGGCGGGCGGGATCAAAGGGGGTTTTGGTGGTGCGGTCGGCCACCAGCTCGATGGCCTGGAACAGGCCGCGGCCTCTGATGTCGCCGACATGGGCGTGATTGCCGAAGCGCTCGGTGAGCGCGTCTGACAGATGGGCGCCCATGGCGCGGACGTTTTCCAGCAGGTTGTCGTCGCGGATGATCTTTTGCACCGCCAGGGCGGCGGCGCAGGCGACGGGGTGGGCCTGGTAGGTGTGGCCATGCATGAAGGCGCCGGAGCCGACGCGGAAGGCGTCGATGATCTTGCCTGCGATCAGAATGCCGCCGATGGGCTGGTAGCCGCCGCCGAGGCCTTTGGCGATGACCTGGATGTCGGGCGCGACGCCTTCCTGTTCCCAGGCGTGCATGGTGCCGGTGCGGCCCATGCCGCACATGACTTCATCCAGAATGAGCAGCGCGCCATGGCGGTTGCAGACCCGGCGCATGGCGGGGAAGTAGCCGGGGACGGCGGCGACGCAGCCGGTGGTGGCGCCGACGACGGGCTCGGCACAGAACGCGGCGACATTGTCCGGGCCGAGGCGTTGGAATTCGGCTTCAAGCTCGTCTGCAAGTCGTTGCACGTATTGGGCGTCGGACTCACCCTCGTCCTGGAAGCGGTAGGAGAAGCAGGGGCTTACGTGGCTGAAGGCTGGGCTCAGCAGCTCGGCGTAGGGGGCGCGGCGCATGGCGTTGCCACCGGCGGACAGGGCGCCGAGCGTGTTGCCGTGATAGCTGGCGCGGCGCGCGATGAAGCGGGTTCGGGCGGGTTGGCCGATTTCCAGAAAATATTGCCGTGCCAGCTTGATCGCGGCTTCCATGCCTTCCGAGCCGGAGGAGCAGAAATAAGCGTGGGTGAGGCCGCCCGGATTGCGGTCGAGCACCAGTTCGGCGAGTTCCTCGGCGGCATGGTTGGTGAACAGGCCGGTGTGCACGTAGGCGACGCGGGCGAGCTGCTCAGCGATTGCAGCCGCCACACGCTTGTTGCCGTGCCCCAGGCACGACACCGCCGCCCCACCGGAGCCATCCAGGATGCTGCGCCCATCGGCCATATCGATGTACATGCCGGAGCCGCCCACCGCCATGTGCGGATCTTCGTGCAGCGAACGATGCAAAAGTCGGCTCATTTGAAGGTGTCCTTCCGGGTCGGGCGAATCGGGGGCAGCCGCTACGAAAACCGGCGATTTGATGCGCCGCGGCATTCTTGACACACCGCGCCGTGGAGGCTAGCAAGCCGTCGTGTTCTGGCAAGCTGTTTGCCCAGGATGAAACAATGACCGAACCCGATCCGGGTGATGCAGGCCGCAACAGTGTTTCTTTCGAGAAACGGCTGGCGATGGCCCGGAAGAAACAGGGGATGGACCCCACGCCGGCCGACCCGGCCGGTAGCACGAACGCCTCCGCCATGGGCGTGGGGGTGCGGGTGGGTGTTGAGTTGGTGGCGGCTATGGTGGTGGGTGTTGGCATCGGCTGGTACCTGGATCGCTGGCTGCACACCTCGCCGTTGTTTCTGGTGGTGTTCGTCCTGCTCGGCGGCGCCGCGGGTATTGCCAATGTCTGGCGGATGATGGGGCCGAAGCCTCAGAGCCCGCCGGGGAAGACGAAATGAATTCCGCGGGTCCTTCGGCCCGCAGATTGTAAAGGACGGGCACTTGGCGGCTGGCGAACCCTCCATCGACGCACTCGGTCAGTTCAAGCTGACCACCGCCCTGGGTCCGCTCGGCGCATCCGTGAATTTCAGCCAGGCCAACCTGATGATGCTGATTGCGGGCGGGCTGATCCTGGGGTTGCTGTATTTTGGCATGCGTCCGCGCGCCGTGGTGCCGGGCCGGCTGCAGGCGCTGGCGGAGCTGTCCTATGACAGCATCTACAACATGTGCACCGACCAGATCGGCCATGAGGGCAAGCGCTTCTTCCCGTTCATCTTCACGCTGTTCTTCTTCGTGCTGATGGGCAATCTGCTCGGTCTGCTGCCGTTCTCGTTCACCTACACCAGCCATATCGCGGTCACCTTCGCCTTGGCGCTTCTGGTGATCGTGCTGACCACGGTGGTGGCCCTTCGCATCCACGGGCTGCACTTCTTCACCTATTTCTTTCCCGCAGGTGCGCCGAAGTTCTTGGCGCCGCTGATCATCCCGGTGGAGATCATCTCCTACCTGTCGCGCCCGGTTAGCCTGTCCATCCGTCTGTTTGCCAACATGGTGGCCGGCCACGTGATGTTCGAGGTGTTCGCCTCGTTCATCGTGATGCTCGCCGCGGCCGGCACGCTCGGCGTGGTCGGCGCGATCGGCCCGCTGGCGATCAATGTTGTGCTGATGGGCTTCGAGTTGCTTGTCGCCGTTTTGCAGGCGTATGTCTTCGCCATCCTGACCTGCATCTATCTGCACGACGCGGTGCACCTGCACTAAGCCGGTTCCGCGTGTCAGACTTCGCCTTACCCTCTCAGTGAACTTCTAGAAGGACTATCAATATGGACGTGCTTGCCGCAAAGGCCCTCGGGGCTGGTATCGCTGTGATCGCCCTTGCCGGCGTGGGCATCGGCATCGGCAACATCTTCGCAGCTCTGGTCACCAGCGTTGCCCGCAACCCCTCCGCGCGCGACCAGGTTTTCGGCCTGGGCATCCTGGGCTTCGCGCTCACGGAAGCGGTGGCTCTGTTCGCCCTGCTGATCGCCTTCCTTATTCTCTTCACCTGAGACCGGGACGAGCCATCGTGCGTGGATCTTCAGCCAGACCCTGGGCAGCCCTGCGTGGTGCCGCGATCGCGTCGACTGGCCTGCTGCTCC
>JBBROR010000248.1:0-5036 GCA_038229175.1 Acetobacterales bacterium
ATGATCGCCACCAGCGCCGAACTGTCGACGATCATGACCTCGGCATCAGATCGGCAACCCCGTCTCGTCGTCATACATCCAGTCGTGGTTGGACGTGGGCAAGGGGTGCTGCATGTTCGCCCGGATATCCGCGGTGATCTCACGAATGCGCGCCAGACGCGCCTCGATGTCCTCGCGCTGCTGCACCCGTTCCAATCTTTCCTTCAACGCCGTCGTCACGGCGGCAGTCAGGCTTTCGCCGGTGATCTCGGACAGCTTGGACGCCAGACGATAGGCGTCGTCGCTTTTGATGTTTAGTTGCGTGCCCATGGCAGCCCCTTGGTAGAAATTTCGTGGCGAATGGTAGAACATAGGTGCGGGGTGACCGGAAGTCACGCGGCTTCGGCCGTCTCGCCTTCCAGCCAGGCCTCGCAGCAGCCTTTGGCCAGCGTCCGCACGCGGGCGATGTAGCCGGCGCGCTCGGTCACGCTGATGACGCCGCGGGCATCCAGCAGGTTGAACAGGTGGCTCGCCTTGATGCACTGGTCGTAGGCCGGCAGCGCCAGCTTTTCCGCCAGCAACGCCGCGCATTCCAGCTCGGCATCGGCGAAATGCCGGGCCAGGCGCTCCACGTTGGCGTGTTCGAAGTTGTGCGCGGAACATTCGCGCTCGGCGCGTAGGAACACGTCACCGTAGGTCACGCCGCGACCGTTGAAGTCGAGGTCGTACACCCGCTCGACGTTCTGCACGTACATCGCCAGACGTTCGAGCCCATAGGTCATCTCGAAGCTGGGCAGGATGGTGGCGATGCCGCCGACCTGCTGGAAATAGGTGAACTGGCCCACCTCCATGCCGTCGCACCAGATCTCCCAACCCAGACCCCAGGCGCCGAGCGTGGGGCTTTCCCAGTCGTCCTCCACGAAGCGGAAATCATGCAGCAGCGGGTCGAGCCCGATGGCGCGATAGCTGTCCAGCAGCAACGCCTGCGCGTCGGCCGGGCTGGGCTTCATGATGACCTGATACTGGTAGTAGTGCTGCAGCCGGTTCGGGTTCTCGCCATAGCGCCCGTCGCTTGGGCGGCGCGACGGCTGTACGTAGGCGGCCGCCCACGGCTTCGGGCCCAGCGCACGCAGGGTGGTGGCGGGGTGGAAGGTGCCGGCGCCCATCTCGACGTCATACGGTTGCAGGATGACGCAGCCTTGCGCCGCCCAGAAGGCATGCAGACGCAGGATCAAATCCTGGAAGCTTGGCGGTGCCACGGGCGCGCTCATCTGGTTTTGATGCTCGAAGGTTGGATGCGCCGAACCATACTGGGCAGCGAACGGCCCAACAAGACGCACAAAATCCGAGGGGGTTCTTATGCATATGGATGGACTGGACGACGTCGCGATCCGCCGCGTGCTAACCCAGACACGTCGGATCGCCGTGGTCGGCGCCTCTGCCAACGAGACGAGGCCGTCCTATGGCGTGGCGCGGTTCCTGGTGGCGCGTGGCTACACCGTCACGCCCGTCAATCCTGGCCTGGCCGGCCAAACTTTGCATGGCCAGGCCGTGATGGCGGACCTTGCATCGGCCGGCGTGCTCGACATGGTGGATATTTTTCGCAACGCCGCCGATGTGCCGCCAGTGGTGGACGAGGCCATCCGCCTGAAGGCGGCCACCATCTGGATGCAGCTCGGCGTGACACATGAAGAAGCCGCCGCGCGGGCGCGCGGCGCGGGGCTGACGGTGGTTATGGATCGCTGCCCGGTGATCGAATGCGCGCGATTGGGTGTTGCCGGACCCAAATGAACCCTGCAGGGCCGGCTTGAACCGCAGCCCCGCCAACGCCACATCCTCGAGGTCACCAAACCCCCTGGGGAAGAAAAATGACCAACGAGGAACGCGATCTCATCACGAAGTTCATCGAGCGCGTGGGCGGCCGTGTTGCCGCGTCCGGCGGGTTCGCGGGCTCCGTCCCCACCACCGGCACGCCGCTGCCGCCGGTGGATGCCGAGGCTGATCGCCTGCTCGCCGATCTGTTCACCCGCTACCCCGAGGCGCGCTACCGCATCACGCAACTGGCGTTCGTGCAGGAGCATGCCGTGGCGGCGGCGGCCAACCAGATCAGCCAGTTGCAGTCGCAGATCAGCCAGTTGCAGCAGCAGATGCAAAGCCAGATGCAGCAGGTGCCGGCCGCCGCCGCGTCTTCGCCGTGGGGCCAGGCGGCGCAGCAGCAGCCGCAGCAGCCGCAGCAGCCGCAGCCGTCGCGCGGGATGTTCGGTGGCCTGTTCGGGGGCGGCCAGCCTGCACCGCAGCAGCAGCAGCCGCAGTATCAGCAGCCGGCCTATGCGCCACCGCCGCAGCAGCAATATGCACCCGGCTATCAGCCTGGCATGTTCCAGCGCTCTGGTTCGGGGTTTCTGGGCTCGGCGCTCACCACCGCGGCCGGTGTGGCTGGCGGCATGATGGCGGCCAATGCACTGAGCGGCCTGTTCTCCGGCAATCACGGCAGCAGCCAGGCCGCCTCGTTCGGTGGCGGTGGCAATGCCGGCAATTTCGGGCAGGCAAATTCAGCTGGGGAGGCTGCCCCTTGGGCAACACCGCCGCTTGGCGCGCCCGACCCGATGGACCAGGGCGGCGAGCAGAAAGACTATGCTCAACAGGCATCGAGCCAGCCCGACACCGGCTGGCAGGACGCCGCCGCTTCGGCGCAGGATAGCGGCTGGCAGGACGCCAGCAACACCGATAGCGGCTGGTCTGACTCGTCCGGTGGCTCGGATGTCGACAACAGCTGACTTTTGCTTGATGCACGGACCTCTTAGGCTGTAGCCAGCCCAGGAGGTCCGATGCGTTACCCCGATCTTGATATCGACCTGCTTCGCTGTTTTGCCACCGTGGCCGAACAGGGTGGATTCACGTCCGCAGGCACCGCGCTGGGGCTGACGCAGTCGGCGATCAGCCTGAAGGTGAAGCGGCTTGAGGATCTGCTCGGCCGCCGCGTGTTCGAGCGCACCAGCCGCCGCCTTTCGCTGACGCCTGATGGCGAGGTGCTGCTGGTTTATGCCCGTCGCCTGCTGAGCCTGAACGACGAGGCGGTGCGCCGGATGATCGCGCCACCGGTGCGCGGCCATTTGCGCCTGGGCGTGGCCGATCATTTCGTGCCGCAGCATCTGGCACCCATTCTCGCCCGCTTCGCACGCACCTATCCCGACGTGCGGCTGGAGGTGGAGGTGGGCCGCAGCCACGAGCTTCGCGCCTCCTGCGAGCGTGGCCAGCTGGACCTGGTGATCGGCAAGCGCCGCGACGGCGAGACCACGGGCACGCCGATCTGGACCGAGACGCTCGCCTGGGTCACGGCGCGCGATGCCGCATTGGCACGCGACCTCAACATCGGCCGCAACGCGCCGCTGCCGCTGGCGATGCTGCCGCCGGGCTGCATGTTCCGTGATCGCGCGCTGGCGACCTTGTCGCGCGCCAACATCGCGCATGAGATCGTCTATACCTCCGCCAGCCTGCTGGGCGTGATCGCCGCCGCCGAGGCCGGGCTGGGCGTGAGCGTGCTCGGCCGTTCTTCCCTGCCGCCAGGGCTGCGCGAGGCCGTCGGGCTGCCCGATCTCGGCACCGCCGAAATGGCGATTTTCGGGGATGCCGAAGGCCGCATGGCGCTGGTCGACCCGTTGGTTGGTTTCATCCGCGAAAGTCTCGCCGCCACCGTGGCCCTGCGCCCCGCCGCCTGAAGATCGGAGCCATCAGCATGCGCCGCCGCCTCGCTCTGGCTGCCACATTTTTGCTCGCTTCATTACCGGCCCACGCGGAGCTTCCGGCCCGTTACAGCCGCCCGGTCAAAGCCGTGGCGCCAACCCTGATGGATGTGCCCTATGCCAACGGCATGGCCGCGATCCCGGTTTACGCATCGGCGGATATGACGAAGCCGCAGCCTGATGTCACTCGCGTCGTGCTGATCTTTCACGGTCTGCTGCGCAACGCGGACAGCTATTTCGAGGCCGGTCTCGAAGCCCAGCGCGCCGCCGGTCCTGCGGGGACGTCGGCCATCGTTATGGCGCCGCAATTCCTGGCGACGTCGGATATCCCAGCCCACAACCTGCCCGCCAACACATTGGGCTGGCCGGTCGATGCCTGGGCCGGCGGTGAGCCCGCCACCACGCCCGCCCCGCTGAGCGGGTTCGACGCGGTGGATGCCATCTTGGTGAAACTTTCCGATCGCAGCCTGTTTCCGAAGCTTCGGACAGTCGTGATCGCCGGCTTCTCCGCCGGGGGGCAGATCGTGCAGCGCTATGCTGTGGTGGGTGAGGGCGAGGCCGCGCTGACGAAGGCCGGAATCGGCACCGAGTATGTGGTGTCCGATCCGTCTTCCTATCTGTATTTCACTGCCGAACGGCCGCTGCCGAACGCGACTTGCGCCAACGTAGATCGCTGGCGCTACGGCTTCGACGGCGCGGTGCCGCCTTATGTAAAACTGCCGCCGGCTGCGCTGGAGGCGCGCTATGTCGCACGCCACGTCACCTATCTGATAGGCATGGCCGACACCGACCCCAATCACCCCTTGCTCGACAAATCCTGCGCTGGCGAGACCCAGGGCCCGCAGCGTTTCGCCCGCGGGCACAATTACTTCAGCATGCTGCAACAGCGCGACGGCGGCGCATTGCGCCATGTGCTGATCGACGTGCCGGGCATCGCCCATGAGGGCAGGAAAATGTTCAATTCGCCTTGCGGCCTCAGGGCCCTGTTCGGCACGCCAGGCTGCGCCGAAATCGACGGGAACCGCTGATGGCTCATGTCGAAAAGGCAGGAATCGGACCCGCGGCCTTCACGTTTCTCCGCGAGCTGGCCGCCAATAACGAGCGCGCCTGGTTCCTGGCCAACAAGCCGCGCTACGAACGCGATGTTGTTCTGCCGTTTCGCCAAGTGCTGGCCGCGCTGATCACCACCCTCGCCGCGAAAAAGATCCCGCTGTCCGGCGATCCGGCAAAGGCGATTTTCCGCATTCATCGCGACGTGCGGTTCAGCCACGACAAGCTGCCCTACAAGACCCATACCGGCGCAGTGCTGACGCG
>JBBROR010000249.1:0-5003 GCA_038229175.1 Acetobacterales bacterium
ATATGCTCGGCGGCGATCGGCAGATTTTCGCCGCCGCCAACCCAGGATTCCACCTGCCGGCCGAGGCCCGCATTCTCCAACTGGGCGAGCAGGGCGGGCAGCCCGCCGCCTGCCGCACCCTGGGCGCTGCCGAGCAACTGCGTCAGCATGCCGGGTAGCGCGGATGCAAGGCCACCGCTGCCTGCCAGGGTGCCCACGATCTGACTGAAGAAACCGCTCATCGCACAACCCCCTTGCGTTGAAGCATTATATTAGCCCACATCGGGCGTGCCGGCCATCCATGCCCTGAAACTGTCGCAACTGCGTCATTGCGCGGACGCATTTGTGGCGCTTTCATACCTCAGCGACCAACCGGCGCAGTTTGACGCCGGCCGACGCCTATAAAGGAGATACCGCATGCGCCTGAAGCAGATTGCCCTCGCCTCGCTGATCGGCGCCGCCATGGCGTTCCCCGCCTTTGCCCAGCCCGCCACCACCACGGTTCCGGCCAAGCCGTCCGTCACCGCGCCTGCCGTGATGACCCCGGCCGTGCCGGCCACACCCGCAACGCCTGCGCCTGCCGCCGCTGCCGCCAAGCCTGCCAAGCCCGTCAAGCCGGTGCCCACCAACGTCAACGTGAACACCGCCACGTCTGCCGAGCTCGACGCCCTTCCTGGGATCGGCAAGGCACGCACCGCGGCGATCATCAAGGGCCGTCCCTACAAGTCCGTCGATGAGATCGACACCAAGAAGATCATCCCGCACGCCGTGTTCGAGAAGATCAAGGCGTCGCTGGTGATGTGATGAAACCGGGCCAACCTCACCATGAGGTTGGCCCACCCTTCACCCGTCCCCCGATACCGCCTATCCTGGACCACGGCCGCAGAGCCGGTGGGACGGGAGAGACTTCATGGCCATGAGCTATGCCAGCGGCGCGTCGGCCAAGCCGCTGCTGGGCGAGACGATCGGGCAGAGCTTCGATCGCACGGTCGCCCGACTTCCTGACGCATTGGCGCTTGTTGTGCGCAGCCAGGCCATCCGCCTGACCTGGACCGAGCTGGCCGCACGGGTGGACGCGTTTGCCGCGGGCCTTTTGCACCTGGGCCTGGAGCCAGGTGATCGCGTCGGCATCTGGTCGCCCAACAACGCCGAATGGGTGATCACGCAACTGGCCACCGCCAAGGCGGGGCTTGTACTGGTGACGATCAATCCGGCCTATCGTGTGACCGAGCTGGAATATGCACTGGTCAAGGTCGGCTGCCGTGCGCTTGTGACCGCCAGCACCTTCAAGAGCAGCGACTATGCAGCGATGCTGCGCGCGCTGTTGCCGGAGATTGACCATGCTTCCCCTGGGCAACTCCAGGCTGCCGCCGCGCCCGAATTGCGCATCGTGATCCAGATCGGTGCTGCCACGCTGGCGGGCGCGCTGGGCTTCGATGCGGTGAGCGGGATGGCGACCGCTGCATCCGGCGAACGGCTGCGGGCGCTGGCGGCATTTTTGCAGTTCGACGATGCCATCAACATCCAGTTCACCTCCGGCACCACCGGCGCGCCCAAGGGCGCCGCGTTGACGCACCACAACATCCTCAACAACGGCTTTTTCATCGGCGAGACGATGGCCTACACCGAGGCGGATCGGGTGTGTATTCCGGTGCCGCTGTATCACTGTTTCGGCATGGTGATCGGCGTGCTGGCCTGCGTGACGCATGGCAGCGCCATGGTGTTTCCGGGCGAGGGGTTCGAGCCGCTGGCCACGTTGCAGGCCGTGGCGGAGGAACGCTGCACCTCGCTCTACGGAGTGCCGACGATGTTCATCGCACAACTCGAACATCCCCGCTTCGCCGAATTCGACCTGTCCAGCCTGCGCACCGGCGTTATGGCCGGCACCACCTGCCCGATCGAGCTGATGCGAAAGGCCATGGCGCAGATGAACCTGCGTGATATCACCATCTGCTACGGCATGACCGAGACCAGCCCGGTGAGCTTTCAGACCACACTGGATGACAGCGTCGAGCGCCGCGTGACCACGGTGGGCCGCGTGCACCCACATATGGAGGCAAAGGTGATCGACGCTGAGGGGCGGATTGTGGAGGCGGGTGAGACAGGCGAGCTTTGCACCCGCGGTTACGCGGTGATGCTGGGCTACTGGGGCGACGAGACGCGCACCCGCGACGCCATCGATGCGGCGGGCTGGATGCATACCGGTGATCTCGCCACCATGGACGCCCACGGCTACTGCACCATCGTTGGCCGCATCAAGGACCTGGTGATCAGGGGCGGCGAGAACATCTATCCGCGTGAGGTGGAGGAATATCTCTACCGCCACCCCGCCATCGCCGATGTGCAGGTGTTCGGCGTGGCTGACGCCAAATTCGGCGAGGAGCTGTGTGCCTGGGTGCGGCTGCGCGAGGGGCGCGCGCTTGACGAAGAGGGTGTGCGGGCGTTTTGCCGCGGCCAGATCGCGCATTACAAGATCCCGCGGCATGTTCGCTTTGTGGATGAGTTCCCCATGACGGTGACGGGCAAGATGCAGAAATTCCTGATGCGCGAGGCGATGGAGCGCGAGCTGGAAACGGGCCTGGGCGCTTGATAGTCACCCAGATCTCACCATCCGCAGCGATGGACTGGTTATGTGGCGCGGCGTTCCCGCTCTGGCTCGAACACGGTGTGGACTGGCAGGCCGGCGCTTTTCATGAGGAGCTCGACCTAGCCACCCTGGCGCCGCGCGTGGCATTTCGTAGGCTTCGGGTGGCGGCGCGGCAGGTGTATTCGTTCAACCAGGCGGCGCGACTGGGCGTTCCGCGTGCGGCGGATGCGGTGGCGCTGGGACTGGCGTTTCTACGTCGTCACGCGCGCCAGGATGATGGCGGCTATGTCACGCTGTTCGATCTGTCGAACACGCCCACGGACCTTACGCGCGACCTTTACGACCACGCCTTTGTTCTGCTGGCGCTGGCCCATGCCGGCGAGCGGCAGGCGGCGTCCGATCTTTTCGATTATATCGAGGCGTCCTTCACGCACGACCAGGAGGGGTTTCACGAGGCGCTGCCGAACTGCCTGCCACGGCGGCAGAATCCGCATATGCATCTGCTGGAAGCGCTGCTGGCGGCCGGCGAGCGTTTCTCCGATACGCGGTATCTAGATTTGGCGGACGAGATCGTGAGGCTTTTCGCCAGCCGGTTCTTTCAACGTGAAAGCAACGGGCTAGCCGAGTTCTACGACAGCGCCCTGCAGCCTGTGCGGCACGAAGGGCGCTTTATCGTCGAGCCCGGGCATCACCACGAATGGGTCTGGCTGCTGTGCGAGCACCGCCGTCTGGCGCGTCAATATGGCCGTGCGGTGCGCGACACCCAGTCTGAGGCCGCTGGTTTAATGGAATTCGCCGAGCGCTTCGGGGTGCGGTCGGATGGTATCGTTGCCGGTGAACTTTGGAGCGACGGTGAAATGCGCCAATCCGCCACGCGCGTTTGGCCGCACACCGAGCGGTTGAAGGCGGTGGCCAGGGTGGCGCCGGAGAAGGTTGGAGCTGCCTTGACCGCGATGTTCGGCTTCTTCGACGGCGCGCCGCGCGGCCTGTGGCGCGAGCGGTGGGATGGCGGGTTCGTAGCTGGCAACGCCGCACCGGCCAGCACGTTGTATCACATCACCTGCGCCATCTTGGAAGTTCGCCACGATCCGTAGGCTGGCCGCAGTGCACCATCCCACTGTAGCGGTTCATCGTCCGGGTTTGGATTGATGGGGGTCATTCGATGAGGAGCCTAGACATGAAACCAGTGCTGGCGGCCCTGCTTACCGTTCTGAACGCCGGCTGTTCGGTGGTTGGAATACGCGATGGCACGGAGGAGCCAAAATACAGCGTAGTCGATCGTGTCGGCGACATCGAGATCCGGGAATATGGCCCCCAGATTGCGGCGGAGACGACCATCGATGCAGACGAGACCGCCGCGCGAAGTGCCGGGTTTCGAAGGCTGGCCGGCTACATTTTCGGCGCAAATAAAGGCAATGCAAAAATTGCGATGACAGTGCCTGTGGCGCAATCGCAAGGCACGAGCGCCTCTGAAAAGATAGCGATGACCGCACCTGTTTCGCAGAGCCGCGACGCTGCCGGCCGCTGGGTGATCCGCTTCATGATGCCCGCCAGTTTCACCATGGAAACGCTGCCCACCCCAAACGATCCCTCGATCCGCCTCGTGCAGGTCGCCCCTGAGACACTGGGCGTGTTGCGCTTTACCGGACTTACGGGTGTTGATGCGGTGGCGGAGCGACGCCAGGCCCTGCTGGCATCACTGCAGGCGGGGGCGTGGAAGCCAAGCGGCACGCCTGTGACCTGGTTCTACGACCCGCCATGGACCTTGCCTTTCCTGCGCCGCAACGAAGTGGCGGTTCCTGTCGCGCGACGCTGATCCGTTTCCCTTGCCGATCTCGGAGAGACATTTCTGTCTACCCAGCAATGCTCAAACAAAAAACCCCGCAGGATCGCTCCAGCGAGGTTTTCGTCGCATCGGTGTCAGTATTACGCCGAGTAGTACATCTCGAACTCAACCGGGTGCGGGGTATGTTCGAAGCGATACACCTCGGCCCATTTCAGTTCGATATAGCTCTCGATCTGCTCCTTGCTGAACACGTCGCCGGCGAGCAGGAAGTCGTGGTCGGCGGCGAGCGAGACCAGGGCCTCACGCAGTGACCCGCATACGGTGGGGATGCCCTTCAGTTCCTCCGGGGGCAGGTCGTAGAGGTCCTTGTCCATCGGGTCGCCCGGATGGATCTTGTTGATGATCCCGTCCATCCCCGCCATCAACAGGGCCGAATAGGCGAGATATGGGTTGCCGGAGGCGTCGGGGAAGCGCACTTCCACGCGCTTGGCTTTCGGATTCGTCGTGTACGGGATGCGGCACGAGGCGGAGCGGTTGCGGGCCGAGTAGGCCAGCAGCACGGGGGCCTCGAAGCCCGGGATCAGCCGCTTGTAGCTGTTCGTGCTGGGGTTGGTGAACGCGTTCACTGCCTTGGCGTGCTTGATGACGCCG
>JBBROR010000250.1:0-4991 GCA_038229175.1 Acetobacterales bacterium
GAGCCATCCGGTTACATCGACCGCTTCGCCAATGGCGAACAGCCCAGGCACGGCACGAGCCTGCATGGTCTGGGATGACAGGTCGCGCGTGTCGATCCCGCCCAGCGTAACCTCGGCCTTGGCATAACCCTCGGTGCCGGCAGGGGTGAGACGCCAGGTCTTCAAACGCGATGCCATGGCGGCCAGCACTCGATCCGGTTGGTTCGCCATCGTGGTGCCGCCGTCCGGAGCCAGGGCGGCGGCGAGCCGCTGCGGCACCAGCTCGGCGAGGACCGTCTTCAGTTCCGCGCGCGGGCGCGACGCCTTGCGTTCGAGCAGCGTGGCCAACGCGTCGGTGCCCGGCAGGCAATCCAGCACAATCTCCGACCCATCCCGCCACATCGACGAAATCTGCAGGATAGCGGGGCCGGACAGGCCGCGATGGGTGAACAGCATCGCCTCGCTGAACCGGGTCTTGTCCACATGCGCCACCACCGGCAGCGCCAGGCCGCTGAGCGGCCGCATCAGGTCGAGCGCTTCGCCCTGAAAGGTGAGTGGCACCAATCCGGGGCGGATGTCGGTCAGCCGTAGGCCGAACTGCCGCGCCACATCATGCGCGAATCCTGTCGCCCCCATCTTGGGAATGGACAATCCACCCGTCGCCAGCACCAGCGAGGGCGCCGTGAACGCACCCTGATCGGTCTGGACGTAAAAGCCGCCATCATGGGAGATGGCGGTGACGCGATGGCGCATCCGCATATCCACCTGCGCCGCGGCGCATTCTGCCACCAGCATCGCCACAATCTCGCGGGCCGAGCCGTCGCAAAACAACTGACCCAGCGTCTTCTCATGCCAGGCGATGCGATGCCGGCCCACCAGCGCCAGGAAGTCGTACTGGGTGTAGCGGCTGAGGGCTGACCTCACGAAATGCCCGTTGGCCGACAGAAACCGGTCCGGCACGCAGCCCGAATTGGTGAAATTGCAGCGTCCGCCTCCGGAAATCAGAATTTTCTTGCCGGGCTCATCCGCGTGGTCGAGCAGCAACACGCGGCGTCCGCGCTGGCCGGCCGTCAATGCGCACATCAGGCCGGCGGCGCCGGCACCCAGAACAATCACGTCGAACGCGCTCATGTCAGGCGATCAGGCGCCAAGCAGGCCGCGGGCGAAATCCATCGGAAAAAACGGCTTCATGTCGCCCACCTGTTCGCCCACGCCCACCGCATGCACGGGAAGTCCATATTCCTCCGCCAACGCCACCACGATGCCGCCGCGTGCGGAGCCATCGAGCTTGGTGACGATCAGGCCGGTGACATCCACCATCTCGCGGAACACGCCCACCTGCTGCACAGCGTTCTGGCCGGTGGTGGCATCAAGCACCAGCACCACGGAATGCGGCGCCGTGGGGTCCTGCTTCTTGATCACGCGAATGATCTTCTGCAGCTCTTCCATCAGCGCGGTCTTGTTGTGCAGGCGCCCTGCGGTGTCGATCAGCAACACGTTGCAGCCTTCGGCGCGGGCGCGTGCAATGGCGTCGAAAGCCAGGCCGGCTGGATCGGAGTTGGCGGGCGCCGAGACCACCGGCGCGCCGGTGCGTTGCCCCCATACCTGCAACTGCTCCACCGCAGCGGCGCGGAACGTGTCGCACGCTGCCAGCATCGGCTTCAGGCCCTGCTCTTTATACTGCAGGGCCAGCTTGCCAATCGTGGTTGTCTTGCCGTTGCCGTTCACGCCCACCACAAGCACCACATGCGGTGCACGTTCCGGGTTGATCACCAGCGGCCGCGCAACGGGGGCCAGGATCTCGGCTATTTCCTCCGACAATGCCTGCTTCACCTCCGCATCGCCCACCTCGCGCCCAAAGCGCGTGCTGCGGAATTTGGCGATGACCCGCTGGGTGACCTCGGTGCCGAGATCGGCGCCGATCAGCAGATCCTCCAGATCCTGCAATGCCGCGTCGTCGAGCTTGCGCTTGACGAAGACTGCACCGATTCCGTCCGAAAGCTTGCTGGCGGAGCGCGACAGCCCTTGGGTAAGCCGCGACAGAAACCCCAACGCCATCAGGCGGCAACCGCTGTGATGCCAAGCGCATCGGCGGATACGACCTTCGCCCGCACCAGGCGCCCAGGCTCAGCCACCAGGCGTACCGGGGCGAAATGCTCGGTGTGCCCCGCCGTGCCGGTCTCGGACAGCACCGTCACGGCCTGCCCGATCAGACGATCATAGAAGCCGAAGGCGGCGCGGGCGGAGGCGGCGCGCAGCAGGGCTGCGCGTTCTTTGCGGATTGGCTTCGGTACGGACGGCATGCGCGCGGCCGGCGTGCCCGGACGCTCGCTGTAGGGGAACACGTGCAGGAACGGTATGCCGGCTTCCTCCACCATCGCCAGAGTTTCGGCAAAAAGTTGGTCGGTCTCGGTCGGAAAGCCCGCAATGAGGTCGGCGCCAATGCCGATATCCGGCCGCATCGCCCGGGCCCGAGCGATGGTCTCCAGCCCTTCGGTGCGCGTGTGCCGGCGCTTCATCCGCTTGAGGATCAGGTCGGAGCCTGCCTGCAGCGACAGATGCAGATGCGGCATCAGCCTTGGCTCGCTTTCTATCAGGCGCCAAAGATCAACATCGATGGCAGCCGGATCGATCGAAGACAAACGCAACCGCGGCAGCTCCGGCACCAGCGCCAGCAGGCGGCGGATCATCTGCCCCAAGGTGGGCGCGCCGGGCAGGTCGGGGCCATAGGACGTTACGTCCACCCCGGTCAGCACGATCTCGTTGTAGCCTGTGCCCACCAGCGTGCGCACCTGCTCCACAATGGCGCCGATCGGCACCGAGCGGTTGGGGCCGCGGCCGAATGGGATGATGCAAAAGGTGCAGCGATGGTCGCAGCCCTGCTGCACCTGCACAAAGGCGCGGCTGCGGCCCACGAACTCGGTCACAAGCTGCGGCGCGGTTTCACGGGCCAGCATGATGTCGGTCACGGTGGTGCCGGCGCCCGGCAACCAGCTTTCGGGCTTCAGCTTGTCCGCATTGCCCAGCACACGGGACACGCCGTCCATCGCCGCCCAAGAAGACGGGTCGATCTGCGCGGCGCAACCGGTCACGACGATCTCGGCCCCCGGATTTTCCCGATGCGCCCGCCGGATCGCCTGGCGCGCCTGGCGCTCGGCCTCAGACGTCACGGCGCAGGTATTGACCACGATGGTGTTGGTCAGCGCCGCCGCATGGCCGCGCATCACCTCACCTTCATAGGTGTTCAGGCGGCAGCCGAAGTTCAAAATCTCCACGCTCATGCGGCCAGCGCCGCCAGATCGATATCGCCGCGAAAGCTGAAAGCCGTCGGACCAGACATCAGCACGTGCCCGTCCTCACGCCACAGCATGTCCAGCGCGCCGCCATCGGCGATAATGCGCGCATGCCGGCCGGTTAGGCCGCGACGGGCGGCGTTCACCATGGTGGCGCAGGCACCAGACCCGCAGGCCAAGGTCAGCCCGGCGCCGCGCTCCCACACCCGCAGACGGATGCTGTCGGGGGCGATGATCTGCGCGAAGCCAATATTGGCACGCTCAGGGAACATCGATGCGTGTTCGAGAATTGGCCCGATGGCGTGAATATCGAGTGCCTGGAGGTCGTCGACAAAGAAGGTCGCATGAGGATTGCCCATCGACGCGGCGGCCGGATCGGACACGCCGGGCGCGGACAGATCCAGATGCAGCGTGTCGGCGGCGGAAGCCAGCGGCACATCCGCCCAGCCAAAGCGGGCAGGGCCCATATCGACCTCCACCCGGCCATCGGCCAGCACGCGGGCGGGCAGGCGGCCCGAGATCGTCTCGATGGTGAACACGCTGCGCCCTGTCTCGGCCGCCAGCAGCGACACCACGCACCGCGTGGCGTTGCCACAAGCACCGGCCTCCGAACCATCGGGGTTGCGAATGCGCATGAATACATCCACGCCATGCGCCGTGGCTGTCTCCAACACGATGAACTGGTCGCATCCCACCCCGGTGTGCCGGTCGGCGATCGCTGCGGCCTGCAACGGCGTGAGGCTGAGGGGTTGGGCGCGCCCATCCATCACGACAAAGTCGTTTCCGCAGCCATGCATCTTGGTGAACGGGGTCATCATCGCTGTGGTATACGGGTTCGTCGTCCATGGACAAAGCCTTCCAGGCGCATGACGGACCTACGCCCAGGCGTGCGCGAGGCAGCAGATTGTGATAGCCAGCCAACATGGGCAGCAAGGCCGCCATCGCCCGGCGCAGAGTGCACGGAGCCGACCTCCGGTCATTCGGCACGTGTCAGATCTTGCGCGCGAATGCTGCAGGGAACTGGCCGCCGCGCAGGTCCACGAACCGTGAGGCTCCTCCAGGCGCCTAACCCTTGCATCTCAACGCCCCGCCCTTTAAAGACCGCGAGCTGTCTGCGAGACCGGGCCTGTATGGGCATGCCCGGCCGCGACATTCTGCCTGAACCTTGCATCTCGCAGGCGGCGGATCATCAGCGACAGGAGTACAAAATGCCCAAGTTGAAGACGAAGTCTTCGGTAAAGAAGCGCTTCAAGATCACCGCCACCGGCAAGGTTCTTGCCGGCCCGGGCAACAAGCGGCACGGCCTTATCAACCGCAGCCAGAAGATGAAGCGGTCCAACCGCGGCAGCCAGGTGCTGACCGAGGCTGATGGCAAGACCATCAAGCAGTGGGCTCCTTACGGTCTGGCATGAGGATTTAGAAAATGGCACGTGTAAAGCGGGGCGTAACGACGCACGCCCGTCACAAAAAGGTTCTCAAGCAATCCAAGGGCTTCGTCGGCCGGTCGTCAACGAACTACCGCATTGCGCTCGAGCGGCTAGAGAAGTCGCTGCAATACGCCTACCGCGATCGCCGGGTAAAGAAGCGCGAATTCCGCGCGCTCTGGATCCAGCGGATCAACGCGGCCGTGCGTGAGCATGGCATCACCTATTCGCGCTTCATCGCCGGCATCAAGCTCGCCGGCATCGAGATGGACCGCAAGGTGCTGGCCGCCATCGC
>JBBROR010000251.1:0-4939 GCA_038229175.1 Acetobacterales bacterium
ATGGACACCGATACGGCAGAGGACCTCATCATCCGTCTGAAACAGTCATGAAAACCCCGGTCGTCTTCACGCCGGCCGGCATCATGCACGGCGTGCGGCGCTCGCTGCCGGTGCTGCTGGGCATGATCCCGTTCGGCCTGGTGTGCGGCGTGGCCGCACATGGCGCCGGGATGTCCCTGCTCGAGATCACGCTGATGAGCGGCATCGTGTTCGCCGGCTCCGCGCAACTGGTGGCACTGGGCATCTGGTCGCATCCGCCGGACCTCATTTCCGTCACGCTCGCCGCCTTCGTGGTCAATTTGCGGCTGGCCCTGATGGGCCCGGTTCTGGCGCCGTGGCTCGACCATCTCAAGGGATGGCGCCTCTGGGGCAGCCTGTTCGTGATGGTCGACCAGAACTGGGCAATGTCGGTGGGCGAGATCAACAACGGCCACCGCGACGCCGGCTTCCTGCTGGGAAGCGGCCTGACCTTTTGGTTTATGTGGACCGCAACATCCGCGCTCGGCCACGCGCTCGGTGCCCAGATCCAGCCGCAGCCGGGCCACCCGCTGTTCTTCGCAGCCCTTGCGGTGTTTGTGGCCATGCTGGTGCAGATGTGGCGCGGGACGCTGGACGTGGTGCCCTGGCTGGTGGCGGCCACCGTCGCCACCGGCGTGGCACAGCTGCTGCCGGGCACATTCTGGTATATCGTGGCCGGCGCCATCGCAGGCTCGATCGTGGGCGGCGTCAGGGACCACCGCCGCACCACGCTGCGCCGCGACGCATGACGCTCGATCCCTGGACCCTGCTGGCGATCCTGACCATGGCGGCCGCAACCTATGCGTGCCGCGGCGGCGGCTACTGGCTGTTCCGCCAGATCACGCCAAGCCCGCTCATCCGCGCCATCCTCACCCACGTGCCCGGCACGCTGTTCGTCAGCTTCGTGGTCCCGGCGATCGTCCAAGGCGGGCTGCAGCCGATGGCAGGGGCAGCCGGCACGGTGGCGGTCATGCTGGCCACCCGCAACCTGGCGCTGTCGATCGGGGCTGGCGTTGCAGGCAGCTGGGCGGTTTGGGCACTTAAATGAGGCCTGTCTGGCCGATCGTCTCCGGCGTCTGTGCAACAATGACGGGCGTTGGCCTGTCTCGGTTCGCCTATGCGCCACTTTTGCCGGCCATCGTGCAGGCCGGGCTGCTGAGCGGCGGCCAGGCCGGCGCCCTGGGAGCGATCAATCTCGGCGGCTATCTCTGCGGCGCGGCGCTGGCACCTGCCTTCGGTCGCAAGGTCGGGCTGGGCTGGGCGTTGCGCCTTGCCATGCTCTGCGCCACCGGTTGTTTCCTGCTCTGCGCGATCCCGGGTGACCTGGCCTGGCTGGCGCCCTGGCGAGCGCTGACGGGCGTATCCGGCGGGGTGCTGATGGTGCTCGCGGGGCCCGCGGTGCAGGCGGTGGTGCCGCTTGCGATGCGTGGGCTGGCGGCGGGCCTGGTGTTCACCGGCGTGGGCGGCGGTATCGTGATCGGGGCGCTGCTGGTGCCCGCCATGCTGCCGCAGGGGCTTCCCGCCACATGGCTCGCATTGGCAGCGCTTTCTGCCGTTCTCACCCTCGTGTCCTGGCGGCTTTGGCCGAACGTGCCCGCGCCGCCGGCCATGCGACTGCCGCGGCTTGCGGGCAACGCTGGGCAGATGGTGCTGTCCTACGCCTTCGCCGCCGTGGCGCAGACCGTGCACATGGTCTGGTGGCCGGATTTCATCGCGCGCGGGCTGGGCGAAGGACCGGCGAGGGGGGCCTTGTTCTGGATGCTCTACGGCGTGGCGGGCGCCTGTGGCCCCGCGCTGTTCGGCAGGTTGGCGGACCGTATCGGCGCCGGGCGCGCGCTGCAGATGGCCATGGCGGTGCAGGCGATGGCACTTGCGCTGCCGCTGCTGGGCCACGGCAATCCCGTCCTCGTGCTGTCAGCCGTCTGCGCCGGCGGCACTGCCGTCGGCTCCACGGCGTTGACCCTCACCCGGGCGCGTGAGATCGGCGGGGCCAACGGGCCGGGGCTGTGGCGGGTCTGCACCATGGGCTTCGGGCTGGCACAAACCATCACCGGGTTTTTCCTGGCCTGGCTCTACGCCGCCAGCGACGGACATACCGCGCTGTTCGAGGTGGGCTTCGCGGCGGCCCTGCTGGCCTTTGCAACCGCACGGCGGTAGCAACAAACGCGTGATGGAAATGCTTTAACCTTCGACACTTGCGGGCAGTTTCTGGTAGGGGTGTGACATGAGCGCAACCCGCCCCCCTCTGCGTGTGGCTTTTGTGTTGCTCGCCGGCCTGGTGTCGGCCTGCGCCGGCGGCTCGCACGCGCCCACGTCCTACGGTGGCGGCGCGGCCTATCCCGGTATCGCCTGTGCCCCGTTCGCCCGCGAGCTGTCCGGCATCGCGCTCTACGGCGACGCGGCAAGCTGGTGGGACCAGGCGAGCGGCCGCTACGAGAAAGCCAGCCGCCCCCAGCTTGGCAGCGCCCTGGTGTTCCGCCGCGAGCAGCGGCTGCCCTCCGGCCATGTCTCGGTGGTGTCGCGCATCCTCGGCGCCCGCCAGATCCAGGTGACGCAGGCGAATTGGGTGTCAGGGCAGCTCGACGAAGACCAGCTTGTGGTGGACGTCTCCGAGCGCAACGACTGGACCGAGGTTCGCGTCTGGTGGCCGCCGATCGGCCAGCTCGGCAGCCACGGCTACCCTGCCTACGGCTTCATCCAGCCGCCCGTCCCGGCCTCCCGCGAGGAGATCGTCCGAACAACTCCCACCGCGGCCCAGCTGGCGCTGACGAGCAATGTCGGCCGCCCAGCGCCTCGCGCACGCCTGCTGGCCAGCCGCGCGCTTTAGGCGTCCGTGGTTGCCCTATTTGTGAAAGCTGGTCCACGCCGCTTGCGTCGCTTCGCCGGGTGCGCCATGTCTCCAACATCAAGAGCGATTGGAGGGGCGTATGGGTAGTTTCAGCATCTGGCATTGGCTGGTCGTGCTCATGGTCGTCTTGCTGCTGTTCGGCAGCGGCAAGGTCAGCAACCTGATGGGTGACTTCGCCAAGGGCATCAAGTCCTTCAAGAAGAACATGGCCGACGAAGAGACCGACGCCTCGATGGCAGCCACGGCTGAAAAGCCCGCCGGCACCATCCCGGCCCCCGGCGCCACCACAACGGCGAGCAACACCACGGCCGCGCACCACTCCTGAGCGCCGGCTGATGGACGAGCATACCCCGGCCTGGGCGATCGAAGCGATCGTACGGGCCGGACAACGCATGGACGCGCGAGGCTGGGTGCCGGCCACCGCCGGCAACATTTCGGTGAGGCTCGATGCCGAGCGTCTGGCCATCACCCGCAGCGGGGGTCACAAGGGTTTCCTCGACGCCGGGTCCGTGATGCAGGTGAATTTTGTAGGCAAGGCGCTGACCGCCAATGCGAAATCCAGCGCCGAAACCCTCCTGCATTGCCAGATCTACCGCCTTTTCCCGCACACGGGGGCCGTCCTGCACGGCCATTCCGTGGCGGGCACGGTGCTGTCGATGCACCGCGATGGCCCAATAACACTTGCGCAATACGAAGTGCTGAAAGTGTTCGAGGGCCAGGTCACGCATGGTGTGGCGCTCGATCTGCCGGTGTTCGACAACGACCAGGACATCGCCCGCCTGGCAGCCGCGGCAGAACCGACCCTCATCGCCGGCACACCGTTGGGCTATCTGATCCGCGGCCACGGCGTCTATACATGGGGGCCCGATATGAACACGGCCCTGGCGCGGCTGGAGGGATTGGAATTCCTGCTCGCCTGCGAGCTCGAAAAAAGGAAGCTGGAACGATGAGCCGCCTCACTGTTTTCCGCGACGACGCGCCGGGCACCCCGCTTGTCGAAACCGAGGATGCCGCTGCAATCGCACGCGAACTCTCGGCCATCGGTGTGCGCTTCGACCGCTGGACCAGCCCCGTCACGTTGTCGCCAAACGACAGCGCCGAGACGATCCTAGCCGCCTACAAACCCTATCTCGACGAACTGATGGGCAGCCTCGGCGCCGGCTCGGCCGACGTCATAAAACTCACGCCCGACCACCCACAGGCCGGCGCACTGCGTGAGAAATTCCTGTCCGAGCACACCCACACCGAAGACGAGGTGCGCTTTTTCGTCCACGGCTCCGGCAATTTCATCATGCATGTCGATGGCAAGGTATGGGATGCGCATTGCGTCCAGGGCGACCTGATCTCGGTGCCGGCGCACACCCAGCATTGGTTCGATGCCGGCGACAAGCCGTTTTTCACCGCCTTGCGGGTGTTCAGCGACACCTCCGGCTGGGTGGCGCATTTCACCGGCGATGCGATCAGCGCGCGGTTTCCTGCCGTGACCGAAGGCGCTGCCGCCTGATGCTTCCGGCGGCAGCCATCATAACCGACATCGAAGGGACCACCACGCCGATCGCCTTCGTGCGCGACACTCTGTATCCCTACGCGCGCGCGCGCCTCGAATCCGCGTTGCGGCGGCCGGAGGCGGCAGCGATCGCTGCCGAGGTCGAACGCATGGTGCCGGGCAGACAGGCTTTGGCCACCTTGCTGCATTGGATGGACGAGGACGCCAAGGTCACGCCGCTGAAAGCCTTGCAGGGCTTGATCTGGGACGCCGGCTACGCCGACGGCTCGCTGCAAGGCGCGCTGTATCCCGATGTCACAACCTCGCTGCGCCGCTGGGTCAGGGGCGGATTGAAACTCTACGTCTATTCCTCCGGCTCCGTCGCGGCCCAGAAATTGCTGTTTGGCCATTCCGTCGACGGCAATATCACCAATCTCTTCTCCGGGTTCTTCGACACCAATGTGGGCCACAAGCGCGAGCCCGAGAGCTACGACCGGCTGTGCATCGGCATCAACGTGCCGCCCGCCGAGGTGCTGTTCCTGTCGGACATGGAAGCGGAGCTTGACGCTGCATCGTCGGCGGGCCTG
>JBBROR010000252.1:0-4922 GCA_038229175.1 Acetobacterales bacterium
AACATCGGCAACATCGTGCCGGCCTATGGCGAGATGATGGGCGGCGTCTCCGCGGTCATAGAATTCGCCTGCGTCGGCCTCGAAGTAACCGACATCGTGGTCTGCGGCCATTCCGACTGCGGCGCCATGAAGGCGCTGCTGGCGCCGGAGGGCGATACCATGAAACGCATGCCAACCGTTTCCTCGTGGTTGCGCAATGCCCACGCGGCACGATCTGTGGTGGCGGCAACTCAGCCCGATCTGCAAGGCGACGCGCTGGTGCAGGCCTTGGTGGAGCAGAACGTGCGTACCCAGCTTGCGCATCTGCGCACGCATCCTTCCGTGGCGGCGCGTCTTGCCACCGGTGGGCTCACCCTGCACGGTTGGGTCTATGGCATCGGCACCGGCAGCGTTTCCACCATCGACGGCGAGGGCGGGCAGCCGGTGCCGCTCGACCAGTTCATTTGAGCAACATGAGGCATCGATGGGCAAGCTGATTGATTACGTGGAGAAGGCTTTCCTAATCGTGATTGGGCTCTTCGCCATCATGGCAATGGGCCAGGAAGTATGGGCGATCGTCGAACGGCGGCATGTGGAGCTGAAAGACCTGCTGCTGATGTTCATCTTCGCCGAGGTGGTCGGCATGCTCGGGGTTTACTATTCGTCCAAGCGTATCCCGATCGACCTGCCGCTGTTCATTGCCGTGACCGCATTGGCCCGACTGATCATCCTGGGTGATAAGGACACCACCAACGGGATGACGCTGATCTACGAAAGTGGTGCAATTTTCCTGATCGCGTGCGGCGGGTTCGTCATTCGCTACAAGCAGTCCAATACAGAGGAACGGACCGTGCCAACCATTGAGAATTGACGGGCCACTGTGCCGGGTGCTTGTCCGTCCCCACGAACTTCCGCGGGTTAACGAAGCCGATGGTCACGCCTGGGTCGCAATCCCCATCTTCCCGGCCAGATCCTGCACGAACTGCCACGCCACTCGGCCGGATCTGCCGCCTCGGATGGTGGACCACGTCGCCGCCTGGGCACGCAGGGCGTCACGCTCGATGTCGAGTGCCAGATCGGCCGCATAACCCTCCACCATCGCCAGATAAGCCTCCTGGTCGGCACTATGAAAGCCGATCCACAGTCCGAACCGATCGGACAAAGACACCTTTTCCTCCGTCGCCTCGCCGGGATTGATGGCGGTGGCGCGCTCGTTGTCGATCATGTCGCGCGGCATCAAATGGCGGCGGTTCGATGTGGCATAGAACAGCACATTCTCCGGCCTTCCCTCAATCCCGCCGTCCAGCACGGATTTCAGCGCCTTGTAGTCGGCATCCTCGCGCTCGAAGCTGAGATCGTCGCAGAACACCAGGCAGCGGCGCGTTTCGGAGCGGAGCAGGCGAAGCAGCTCAGGCAGCGAGACGATGTCCTCGCGGGCAATCTCGATCAGCGCCAGGCAGCCCAGGCGCTCCGCATTGGCCGCGGCGTGGGCTGCCTTCACGAGGGAGCTTTTGCCCATGCCGCGAGCGCCCCACAGCATGGCGTTGTTGGCCGGAAAGCCGCGCGCGAACTGCAGCGTGTTGGTCAACAGCAGGTGTTTCTGGCGCTCGATGCCCACCAGAAGCGAGAGATCGACCCGAGAAATCTTTTGAACCGGCTGCAGCTGCGCCGGATTCGGATGCCAGATGAACGCATCGGCGGCCAACAGATCGACCTTGTGCGCAGGCTTCGGGGCCAGACGCTCAAGCGCCTCGGCGATGCGCTCCAGAATGCGCGGATCCATGCTGTTTCCCAATCTCTTGCCGTCGTGAGGGTCACTTGACGTCGTGGGGGCGGAAACTATGGTCCCGCCACTCTCTTCACAATACCACCAGCGGAACTCCTTATGTTGATCTCCCCCGCCTACGCCCAGGACGCCGCCAGCATGATGGCCAGCGTGACGCAGTTCGCGCCGCTGCTGCTCATCTTCGGCGTGTTCTATTTCCTGCTGATCCGGCCGCAGCAGCAAAAGCAGAAGGAGATGAAGGCGATGCTGTCAGCGCTGAAGCGCAACGACAAGGTGATCACCGGCGGCGGCATCATCGCCACCGTCAGCAAGCCGCCAGCCGATGACAGCCGCGAGGTCGAGCTGGAGATTTCACCAGGCGTCAAGATCACCGTGCTGCGTGAGACCATCGCCAGCGTGATCCAGCCGCCGAAGCCCGCGAACGACTCGAAGAAGTAATCGGCTGAAACGCAAAACGCCCGGCATCGCCTGTGCGGCGCTGCCGGGCATTGCCTTGGCCGTTGGCTGTTACGCCAGAAGGCCCTCAGCGAACTCGTAGTTGGCCAGCTTGTCCAGCCAGTTCGTCACGTAGTCCGGGCGACGGTTGCGGTAGTCCAGATAGTAGGAATGCTCCCACACGTCGCAGCCCAGCAGCGCCGTGCCCTTACCTTCGGCCAGCGGGTTGGACCCGTTGGGCGTCTTCACGGCGGCCAGCTTGCCGTCCGCGCCCTGCACCAGCCACGCCCAGCCGGAGCCGAACTGCGTGGTGGCCGCCGTCTTGAACGCGTCCTTGAACGCTGCCACAGAGCCGAAATCGGCCACGATCTTGGCTTCCAGCTTGGAGCCCATTTTGCCGCCGGTGGGCGACATGTTCTTCCAGAACAAAATATGGTTCCAGTGCTGGCCGGCGTTGTTGAACACGGGCGCCATGTCGGCCTTGCCGTGTGCCATCGCCACAATCTCCTCGAGCGACTTGCCCTGAAGGTCGGCGTTCTTCTCGACGAAGCCATTCAAGGCCGTCACATAGGCCTGGTGGTGCTTGCCGTGATGCAGTTCCAGCGTCTCCTGGCACATGCCGGCGCCGGCCAGCGCCGAAGCGCTGTAGGGAAGGGTGGGAAGTTCAAAGGCCATGGGGTGTTTTCTCCGGGCTGGTCCATGCGAGGGGCATGGTTTGAGCGGTAAGGGCAGAATGCCGCCATCGTTCTAGCTATGAACCAATGGGGGAGCCGTCAAGCTTGCAGACCGAGATGGGCTGTGCCACCCCGCTGCGATGACACAACCGAAAAGCTCGCTGGCAACAGGTTCGCTGGCCGATCATGTGCGCCGCTCCGATCCCGATCGGTTCCTCACGGCGTTGTTCGCGCCGGCCGAACGCCGCGAGACCCTGTTCGTGCTGTTCGCTTTCAATCATGAACTCGCGCGGGCGCGTGAAGTTGCAAGCCAGCCGATGCTGGCGATGATCCGCCTGCAATGGTGGCGCGAGGTGGTGCTGGGCGCCCGCAAACGCCACGACGTGGCCGAGCGGCTGCATGACGCGATCACCACCGGTGCCCTGCACTCGGCCGACCTGCTGGCCATGATCGAGGCGCGCGAGATGGATGCCGATGACGAGATGCCAGACCTTGCGCGGTTTGACGCCTATGTCGAAGGCACCGCCGGCGGTGTGGCCGTCGCAGCCGGCCGCGCCCTTGGGGCATCAGACAACACGCTGGTCCGGTTGCGCGACCTGGGCGCCGCCTACGGCGTGGCCGGCCAGATCGCCAATGTGGCCGCCCTGGCACGCCACGAGCGCTGCATGGTGCCGACGGATCTGCTGGGCGCGCATGGGCTGACGCCTTGGGATGTCATGCAACGGCCCGAACGCGCTGCGCCGGCGTTGGCGGAACTGGCGGCCCAGGGCCTGGCGCGCATCGCACGATCCGGCGGCGCGATGCCACGTGCCGCGATATCGGCCGCGCTGCCGGCGGTTCTGGCGCGGCGCGACCTTGTCAGAGGCAGCCGCCATCGTGGTGCCGGCGACAAGCTGGCGGTCACGATGGCGGCGCTGGCCGGGAGAATTTCTTGAATTCAGCTCAATCCCGCGGCCATCAGTCCCAGGGTCGGCATCGCCCAATGTGGGCCAGGCCGGGGCGCGGCAGGCCGGGGTGCCGCCGCACGAAGACGGTAGCCGCCGTCTTCGTTGATCAGCACCGCAATACGGCCGGCATCAGGTTCGATCTTGCGCCGAAGACGATAGATATGCGTCTCCACGGTGTGGGTGGTGGCGCGGGCATTGTAGCCCCAGACCTCGTGCAGCAGCGTATGGCGCGATACCGGGGCCTCGGCGCGGTATAGGAATTTCAGCACCGCCGCCTCCTTCTCCGTCAACCGCACGCGCTCATTCGTGGCGCTGTTCAGAAGCACGCGGCTCGCCGGGCGGAAGTGGAACTGGCCGATGCGCAACACCGCTTCCTCGCTGGTCTCGTAGGCGCGGATCTGGGCGCGCAGCCGGGCGCGCAGCTCGGCATGGCGCATCGGGGCTGCCATGAAGTCGTTGGCCCCGGCGTTAAGCCCGCGGATCACCTCGCTCTCGCCGCCATGCTCGGCCAGCAGGATCACCGGGATGTGCAGGCCGCGCTCACGCAGCTGGGTGCAGATCACGGCGCCGTCGGCATCCGGCAGATCGACAGCGATCAACACGGCGTCGAACGGCCGCGGTGCCGACAGCGCCATCGCAACGCCGATGGCTCCGTTGCCGCATTCGTCGAACTGGGTCAGGTGTTCGTCCTCAAGGCGTCCAAGGAAATGAGGACCAAAGCGCGCGGCATCGCCGATGAGCAGGACCCGGTGGTGCCGATTGAATGCGTCACGCAGCATGAGACTACCCTCCGAATGGCCGGATTTCCCGGCGATCACAAGAGTTACGATGCAAGCTCATTGCGGATGCCGCTGTGACGCAGATCACACTTTCCGCGCAATTCAGCAAAGGATGTCTGAAATCCAGTGGGGGTCAGACGCACGGCGCGATCGCCGCAAGCGCTTCCGCCAGCGCGGCGCTGAACAGCGTGGTGCTTTTATACTCCGCCACCGCCGGTGGCAGCGCCCGCAACGCCTCCGACAACCGGGCCGCCTCGCCGGGCGACTGCGCCACGCGATCCAGCCGCGTGACATGGATGCGGATGCCGAACGCCACCGCACC
>JBBROR010000253.1:0-4897 GCA_038229175.1 Acetobacterales bacterium
CGCCGGGCCGAGGCGGAGGGCGTGGCGGCGGGAACCGCAACGGGGTTCCGGGCCCTTGCCGGGCGCGGCGTCTCGGCGGAGGTCGATGGCCGTCGCCTGGTAATGGGCAACCGGCGTTTGCTGGAGGAGAGCGGACTGGATCGGGGTGCGCTCATGGAAGCGGCGGATCAACTTGCAGAGGCCGGCCGCACCGTCTCCTGGCTGGCGGCAACGGCTCCGGAGCCGCGGACGCTTGGGCTCGTGGCGTTCAGCGAAACGGTGAAGGCGTCAGCCCGGGAGGCAGTCGCTACGCTGCAGCGGCAGGGCGTGCGAACCGTCATGCTGACCGGTGACGGGCGTGGTGCCGCTGATGCCGCAGCCCGTTCGCTCGGCATCGACGAGGTGGTGGCCGAGGTGTTGCCGGACGGCAAGGCCGAGGCAGTCGCGCGGCTTCGGGACGAAGGCGGCACGGTCGCCATGGTCGGGGACGGCGTCAACGACGCGCCGGCGCTGGCCGCGGCCGATGTGGGGATCGCCATGGGCACCGGCACGGACGTGGCCATGAGCGCCGCCGGCATCACCCTCATGCGCGGCGACCCGATGCTGGTGGCGGGCGCGCTCGACGTGTCCCGGCGGACCTACGCCAAGATCAAGCAAGGCCTGTTCTGGGCGTTCGCCTACAACCTGGTCGGCATTCCGTTGGCCGCCTTCGGCCTGCTCAGCCCGGTGGTCGCCGGCGCCGCCATGGCGCTCAGCAGCGTCAGCGTGGTGTCCAACGCGCTATTGCTGCGCCGCTGGCGCCCCCGGGAGGATGCGCGATGAACATCGGCGAGGCTTCCAAATCCTCGGGTGTGTCGACCAAGATGATCCGCTACTACGAGCGCATCGGCCTGATCCGCGCTGCCGGGCGCAGCGGGGCCGGGTACCGCACCTATGACGACGCGGACGTGCATACGCTGCAGTTCGTCCATCGGGCGCGCGACCTGGGCTTTTCGCTCGACGCGATCCGCCGGCTGCTCGCGCTCTGGCAAGATCGGTCGCGGACCAGCCAGGATGTGAAGCGGATCGCGCTGGAGACCGTGGCCGAGCTCCGCCGCAAGATGGCGGAACTCGCAGCGATGGCGCGGTCGCTCGAGCACCTGGCGACGCACTGCCTCGGCGACGAGCGGCCGGACTGCCCGATCATCGACGACCTCGCCGACCGTGCCGCCAGGGCACGCCGACCGGGTCCTGGCGCCCGGGCTGCGGGGCATGACGGCATCGCCGACCGCATCCCTCCGGCACTTGCCTCCGTCCTGAGCGAGGTTGAGCGATGATGAATGGGGAATGGGATGGGCGGGAGCATGGCCGGCATGATGGCGGGCATGGGCCTTGTGTGGCTGCTTGGCCTCGTCGTGCTGTTCCTTCTGATCGCGGCACTGGCAAAGTGCCATCCAAGCAATGCCCCAGTGCGCCTGCCGCGAAACCCGTTGCCCGAACCCGACCTGGCCACCGCCGAACGCCACGAGATGGCGCTGCAAGGTGGCGGGATGAGCGGCATGGGAATGAGGAGTGGGGGCATGATGGGCGGCGGTGTGATGCAAGGCGGCATGATGGGCGGCGTGGGGATAGGCCGGGGCACCGCGCTCTGGGCCATCAATGGCGCCTCCATGATCGGCGACAGCCCGGACGGCATGCCGCCGATGCTGACCTTGACCCGAGGCCGGACGACCCAGCTCGTTTTCCGCAACGAGACCGCCTGGTGGCACCCGATGCACCTGCACGGGCACAGCTTCAAGGTTCTCGCCCGCAATGGCGCGCCCGTGCCGCACCAGGTCTGAGGCGACACGGTTCTTGTCGATCCGCGCGAGGTCGTCGAGGTCGCCTTTGTTGCCGACAACCCCGGCGACTGGATGCTGCACTGCCACGTCATGGATCACCAGACGGCCGGGTTGATGAACGTGCTGCGCGTTGCCTGACCCCATCAACTGACAGGAGGCCGATCATGAACAAATTCACCCGCCGCCGCCTTGGCGCTGTCCTCGCCGCGATGGTGCTGCCCCTGCCTGCGCTCGCCGCCGGCACGCGGGCCGTGCTGTTCAAGAACCCGCAATGCGGGTGCTGCGAGGGGCACGCCGAGTATCTCCGGCAGGAGGGGTTCAACGTCGAGGTGAGGTCGACCAACGACCTCGACCAGATGAGCCGGCGCGCCGGCGTGCCGGATGAGCTCCAGGGCTGCCACCTGATCCAGCTCGACGGCTACGTGGTCGAGGGCCATGTCCAGGCGTCCACGATCCGCAAGCTGCTGCGCGAGCGGCCGGACGTGGCCGCGATCACGCTGCCGGGCATGCCCTCCGGCACCCCCGGCATGCCAGGGCCGAAGTCCGGCCCGCTGCAGATCTTCGCCATCAGCAAGACGGGCGCCGTGCCAACCGTTTACGACGTGCAGTGAAGGGAGCGGTGCGATGACGGCAATCCCCGTTCCAAACCAGATATTGCCTGGACGGCGCAATCCGGCACTCGGTTGGTTGCGCGTCCGACCGCGGCTCGTGTTCGGCGGCCTCGCCGTCGCGCTGCTCCTGGCGGCCGGCACCTTCGGCCGCCCCTGGCTTGAGGCGCTCGGGATTGGGTCCGCCGTGTTGAGCCTTTTGCCCTGCGCGGCGATGTGCGCCGCCGGGTTCTGCATGAAAGGAAGCGGGGGCTGCGCGAAGCAGGGCGGCGCGGATGGGATCGCCGAAGCGAATGTCCCGCCTGCCCTGCGCATACCGACGCCGACCTGACGGGAGCACGAGATGACCCGGGCTCTTCGTCGCTTCCACTGCTTCGTGGCCCTCTCCGCATGGATCGCGTTCCTGGCTTCGGCCACGGCGTGGGCAGCAGCGACGCCTTGGGCCGGCGACGCGCGAGGGTCGGCACGGCTGATCACGGCCGTGGAGGCGACCGGTTCAAGCACCCGCCTCGATGCTGCGCTCGAACTGCGGCTCGCCCCGGGCTGGCACACCTACTGGCGCACGCCGGGCGACGCCGGATTTCCGGCTGCCATCGACTGGACCGGGTCGGAGAACCTGGCGAGCGCGGACATGTCCTGGCCCGCGCCACGGCGCCTGACCATCGAGGGGTTGGAGAACATCGTCTATCTGGACCACGTCGTCCTGCCCGTCGCGCTCACAGTGACCGATCCTGGCAAGCCCGTGCGCCTGCGGGCGGAGGTGGATTACGCGAGCTGCGAAAAGGTTTGCATTCCGTATCACGCAAGCCTCGACCTCACGCTACCGGCCGGGCTGGCGGTGCCCGGCCCGGAGGCGTCGCTGATCGCCAAGGCCGCGGCGAAGGTGCCCGGCTCCTTGTCCAGGGCCGGCCTCCGGCTGCTATCGGCGACCGTAAGCGGCCCAAACGGGGCCACGTCGTCACTTGCCATAACCTTGGCGGATGACGCAGACCCGCTGATGGTGCCGGACCTGTTCGTCGAAGGCATGCCGCAAGCAACGCCGCCGCAGCCGGCTGTTCTCCATGGTGCCGCCGGACGGGCCATGTCGCTGGTCCTGCCGCTGTCGGCCGAGACTGCACGGATTGCCCTGGGCAAGCAGCTGACCTTCACGGTCGTGGATGGCGTCCGGTCGGCCGAGTTCACGGCAACGCCCACCCTTGGTCCGCCGCCCACGAACGCGAACTCGAGCGGGATCATGGCGATCCTTGGCGCAGCACTGCTGGGCGGCTTGATCCTGAACGTCATGCCGTGCGTCCTCCCCGTGCTCTCGCTGAAGCTGCTGGGTGTCGCCGGCTACGCGGGGGCCGAGCGACGGCGCGTGCGGTTCGGCCTTCTGGCGACCGCCTCCGGCGTGGTCGGCAGCTTTCTTGCCATCGCCGCGGTGTTGGCCGGCCTCAAGCTCGCCGGCGCCGCGGTCGGCTGGGGCATCCAGTTCCAGCAGCCATGGTTCCTGGCCGGCATGGCAGCGGTGACCACCTTGTTCGCGGCCAGCCTGTGGGGAGTGCTGCCAATCGGCGTGCCCGGCTTCGCCGCCGCTGCCGCCGGTATACGCCCACGCAATCCTATGCTGGACGCCTTCGCCGCGGGCGCCTTCGCGACCTTAATGGCAACATCCTGCTCCGCTCCGTTCGTTGGCACGGCGGTGGGGTTCGCACTGGCGCGGGGCCCGGCGGAGATCATGCTGATCTTCACGAGCCTCGGACTCGGCATGGCCGCGCCGCTGCTGGCCGTCGCCGCAGCGCCCGGATTGGTGCGGTTCCTGCCGCGGCCGGGCGCCTGGATGGTCTGGCTGCGCCAGGTGCTCGGGTCGGCGCTCGCGGGGACGGCGTTGTGGCTGCTGTGGGTGCTGGCACAGGTGGCCGGCCCGAAGGGCGCGACGCTCGCCGGCCTTGCCCTCGTTGCGCTGGTCGCAGCTCTCGCAATGCAGGATCGTTTCGTGGGCGCGTGGCGGCGCGTCGCCAGAGGAGCCGCGATGGCTCTGGTGGCGGTTTCCATGTTGATTCCTGAGTTGACCGCCGCGCCTCCGTCGCAACCCGCATCCAACGAGGGACAGGCGATCCAATGGCAAAGCTTCGATCCCGCCAGGATCCGGCGCGACGTGGCGGCAGGCAAACTCGTCTTCGTGGACGTGACCGCGGCCTGGTGTCTCACCTGCAAGGTGAACGAGGCTGCCGTGCTCGACCGCACCCCGGTTGCAGGCCGGCTTGCGAACCCTGGCGTGGTCGCGATGCGCGCCGACTGGACCCGGCCGGAGCCTCAGATCACGGCCTACCTAAAAAGTTTCGGGCGCTATGGCGTGCCGCTCGATGTCGTCTACGGCCCCGCGCGGCCAGACGGTGAGGCGTTGCCGGAGCTGCTCTCCGCTTCGGCAGTCCTCGGCGAGATTGAACGAGCTGTGCCGCCGCCGCCGAAGACACTGACGGAGCGATAGATGGGATTCTATGCCCGCCA
>JBBROR010000254.1:0-4883 GCA_038229175.1 Acetobacterales bacterium
AGCCAGGCGTGGAGTTGTTCCATGACCTTGCGGGTGGGGTAGGAAAGGTCGAGCGCGAGGGCTTCGCCCACGCCATACCAACTGAGATCCTCCAGTTCGCCAGAGCCTGCCAGGGTGCCGTGGAGCAGGGCGGCGTCAACGATCAGGAATCGCGCGTCGAAGCGGATGGGGCGGCCTTCGGGGGTGATGGCGCGGCAGAGATAGTCAAAGCCCGACAGATCCGGTGGCTGGCCGAGATGCAGGCCGGTCTCTTCGTCAAGCTCGCGGGCGGCGGCGTAGGCCAGGGCGCGAGCGAAAGTTGGGTCCGGGTCCAGCCGGGCCAGGACGTTTTGGGGTGGTAGCGCATGGGTGGCGGAGTGGCCGTCGTCTGGATCGACCGCGCCGCCAGGGAAGACCAGGTGGTTGGGCATGAATTTGTGGTTTGCGCCGCGCATGCCCATCAGCACCTGGGGTGCGGCGCCGATTGCCTTTAAAACGAGAAGGCTTGCGGCATCTCGTACGGGTGCGGGATCTGGATTGGTCATTGCGGGCGCTTTCTCATGGGCCAAACTTGCCGGCTCGGTGCTGGTGCGCAAGGGTTATGGACGCCTTGATCGGAGTCTGCATGACCATCATTTCCTCGGCCGCCGCCCATTTGGCCCAGATTGCGGCGATCCTGCGTGGGTGGGGTATGCCGGACGCCCAGGCCACCGAGACAGCCGAGATTTTGGGGTATGCCGATCTGGCCGGGATCGACAGTCATGGGATGTCGATGTTGCCGCCCTATGATCAGTGGCGGCGGGACGGAAAGCTTGATCTGGCGGCGGTGCCGACTGTGCTGAAGGAGAGCCCGGTGTCGGCGTTGGTCGATGGTGGGGGCGGCCTTGGGCATGTGCCGGGGGCGTTTGCGATGCGCCTGTCGGTGCAGAAGGCGCGGGTGAGCGGCATTGGGGTCTGCGTGGTGCGCAACACCGCGCATTTCGGAGCCTGTGGGTATTACGGTCTGATCGCGGCGGATGCGGGGATGATCGGGATGGTTTCCACTTCCGCGTCTGGTGTGCGGGTGGCGCCGACCGGTGGAGCGGAGGCGCGGCTGGGGACGGATCCGTGGTGCTTCGCAGCGCCGGGGGAGCCAGGGCGGCCGTTTCTGCTGGATATGGCGACGACGACGGTGGCGTTCGGGCGGGTGCGCAACAAGGCCAACGAGGGGCTGCCGACGCCTTCGGGCTGGGTGCTCGACCGGCAGGGGAGGCCGAGCGTCGATCCCACGGATGTGTCCGAGCGCGGCGGGTTGCTGACTTCGCTGGGTGGGACGGCGGAGAATTCCAGCCACAAGGGCTACGGGCTGGCGATGATGGCGGATATTTTGTCGGCGGGGCTGGCAGGCGAGAGTTTTCCGTCCGATCCGATGCATGCCAAGGGCGAGCGCGTGGGATTGGCGCATTTCTTCCTGGCGATGGACCCGGGGTTGTTCCGGGAGACCGATGACTTCAAGGCGGATGTGGCGCGTTTCGGCGATGCGATGCGGGCCACGCCGCCGCTGGACCCCGATCGGCCCGTGATGGTGGCAGGCGATCCGGAGCGCGCGACGGCGTCTCGGCGGCTCGCCGATGGTGTGCCGATGGGGGACGGGCTGCGGGCGCAGATCCGGGCTCTCGCCGAGGCTGCGGGTGCGGAATGGCTGCTTTGATCGGACTTTTGGGAATCGTCGTGCTGCTGGGACTGGCATACCTGTTCAGCGAGAATCGGTCGGGCATCAGGGCCCGCACGGTGGTGGGCGGTCTCACGCTGCAATTCATCCTGGCGGTCGTGCTGATCGATTTTCCGCCGGCACGCCAGGTGATGCTGGGGCTCAACCACGCGGTCGACGCGTTGCAGACGGCGACCGATGCCGGCACCGGGTTCGTGTTCGGCTATCTCGGCGGTGGCACGCTGCCGTTTTTGGAAACGCAGCAGGGGGCGTCGTTCATTCTGGCGTTCAAGGTGCTGCCGCTGGTGCTGACGATTTCGGCCATCTCGGCGTTGCTGGTGCATTGGGGCGTCCTGCAGGCGATTATGCGTGGATTTTCGTTCCTGCTGCGGCGAAGCCTTGGCGTGGGCGGTGCGCTGTCGCTGGGGGCAG
Organism: Acetobacterales bacterium; assembly: GCA_038229175.1. Taxonomy (GTDB): domain Bacteria; phylum Pseudomonadota; class Alphaproteobacteria; order Acetobacterales; family Acetobacteraceae; genus CAIQQQ01. The sequence continues at coordinate 2,102 of JBBROR010000254.1, forward strand.
CGGTGCATGTGTTCGTGGGCATGACGGAGGCTCCGCTGCTGATCCGGCCATGGCTGGCGCGGATGGAGCGGGGCGAGATTTTTGCCCTGATGTCGTGCGGGATGGCGGGAATCGCGGGGACCGTGATGGTGATCTATGGCGCGATTTTACGGCCAGTGATCCCCGATGCGCTGGGTAGCATTCTGTCGGCGGCGATCATCTCCACGCCCGCGGCGTTGGTGATCGCGGCGATCATGATCCCGTTTGGCGATCCCGGGCCGGATGAAAGCCGGCTGACCTTGCCCGACCCGCCGCGTGGCGCCCTGGATGCCGTCGTGCGCGGGACGGCTGATGGGATGGCGCCTTTGGTGGGCATTGCGACCATGTTGATCGTTTCGGTGACCTTGGTGGCGCTGGTAAACATGGCCCTTGGGAATTTGCCGGACGTGCTGGGCGCGCCGTTGTCGCTGGAGCGGCTGGCGAGCGTGCCGTTCCGGCCGATGATGTGGTTGATTGGCGTCCCTTGGGCTGAGACTGCGGCGGCCGGCGCGCTGATGGGCACGAAGACGGTTCTGAACGAGTTTGTGGCGTATCTGCATCTGGCCGCGTTGCCGCCCGAGGCGCTGTCGGAGCGATCGCGGCTGATCATGACCTACGCGCTATGTGGGTTCGCCAACCTGGCGAGCGTGGGGATTCTGGTGGGCGGGATGGCGGCGATGGTGCCGGAGCGGCGGCATGAGATTTCGGCGCTGGGCATGCGATCGCTGGTGTCCGGCACGTTGGCGACGTGCACCAGCGGAGCGTGGGCGGGGATCTTGGGATAGCTTCTCCTTGCGTTGTCGGTGTGCCGACGGCTATACGCGCGGCTTCGCATGACCGGTCGGGATCGGTCGCGCCACAGGAGCCACCACGATGAAGTCGGGCATTCACCCTGAGTATCACTATGTGACCATCATTCTGACCGATGGCACCGAATACCGGACGCGCACCTGCGCCGGCAAGGAAGGCGATGTGATGCGCCTGGACATCGATCCGAAGTCGCATCCGGCGTGGACCGGCGTGCAGCGTATGATGGACACCGGGGGCCAGGTGGCCAAGTTCAACAGGAAGTTTGCGGGCCTGGGCAGCAAGAAGGCTTAATAGGCTTTCTGCATAGCTGGTCTGCCGGATCGAAGCGCCGTCCTCTTGAAGAAGAGGGCGGCGTTTTCCATTTGGAGGTAGTCCGAGGTGCCCAATGGGGCCTTGGAGGCTTCCAGCACCGGCCCGAATGGGCGGTGCCAAGTGATCCTTGCTTTTCAAGAAGGTTTCAAACCATGAACGCTCTAAATCTGTCTCCCCTGTTCCGCACCGCCATCGGCTTTGACCGTTTGGCCCGCATGGCCGACAGCGCCGCTGCGGCGGACCAGTCCTACCCGCCATACAACATCGAGCGCACCGGCGAGGAAAGCTATCGCTTGACGATGGCCGTGGCCGGTTTTGGCCCTGACGACATTGAGCTGACGGTGAAGGAGAACACACTGCTGATCGCCGGCCGCGTGGCGCCTGACGCCGAGAAGGCCGAGCTTTTGTATCGCGGCATTGCCGGTCGTGCGTTCGAGCGTCGATTTGTGCTGGCTGATCACATCGTGGTCGATGGCGCCGATCTAAAGAACGGGCTGCTCAGTGTGGGCCTGAAGCGCGTTGTGCCCGAGGCGATGAAGCCACGTCGCATTGCGATCAATGGTGCCGCGTCCAACGACGATACGGTGCAGGCCACCCAAGCCGCGTAACTTCCGGTCATGCCGCGACGTCATGCCGCACAATGATCGACACGCGGCATGGCGGTATGAGTATTTGTTTTGCGCGCCGCCGCCGGCCAACCCGGCGCGCAATACCAACAACTGCAAGCGTTGAAAGAAACAACGCTCGCGGCCGTTGGTATTAATCGAGTTTCCTGAAAAAGGCCTCAGCCGCATCCCGGCTGCGGCCTTTTTTGTCGATATCGGCTTCCACGCGGCTGATCTCCGTGCGGAGCTCGTCGATGTATTCGCGCAATTCGCTGACTGACAGCCGGTCTAACACCAGCTTGGTAAGGCGTGCCGGGCGTGGAGGCGGAAGGTCGTCGTCGAAGTTCATGTTATTTCTCCATGCATGCCGGGTATGGGCGCATTGTGCCGCTTGACCCGCTGGTTGTGCGAGGTCCATATCGCGGGCTTTCCCGCGTCCGCTGCCCATAGGGTCAGCGTTGGTACGCGCGGCCAGAGAGATGGATGCCATGACCCTGCCGTTGATGCCAAAGGCCACCGCCGTGTGGCTGATCGAAAAGTCCGCCCTGACATTCACGCAGATCGCTGATTTCTGCGGAATGCATCCACTTGAGGTGCAGGCCATCGCCGATGGCGAGGTGGCCCAGGGCATTGTGGGCTACGACCCGGTGCAGAACCTTCAGGTGACCGCCGCTGAGATCAAGCGTTGCGAAGCCGATGACGGGCTGCGTTTGAAAATTTTGGCACCGGCGATGCCGCCGCCGAAGAAGGGCCGTGGCGCCCGCTACACCCCGGTGGCCAAGCGCAACGACCGTCCGGATGGCATCGCCTTTTTGATACGCAACTATCCACAGCTGTCGGAAGCCCAGGTTGGCAAGCTGATGGGAACGACGAAAGATACGATGCACAAGGTGCGCGATCGCACACATTGGAATTCCTCGAATATCAAGCCCCGCGATCCTGTCATTCTCGGGCTTTGCTCACAGACCGATTTGAACGCCGCGATCACAGCCGCCAACGATCGCCTGGCGCGTGAGGGCCGACTGGTGCCGCCGCCG
>JBBROR010000255.1:0-4870 GCA_038229175.1 Acetobacterales bacterium
CCATCGCGTCGATGACCGGCTTCGCCCGTAGCGAGGGTGTTGCTGACGGCACCGCCTGGGCCTGGGAACTGCGCTCTGTCAACGGGCGGGGCCTGGAGTTGCGGTTTCGCCTGCCCGGCGGGCTGGACGGCCTGGAGCCGAAGCTGCGGGAATTGGCCGGCGTGCAGCTGAAGCGCGGCAATGTGACTGCCAATCTCACATTGCGGCGGGAGGAACGCACCGCCTTGGTGGTGGACCAGGCCGCACTCGAACAGGCGTTGTCGCTGGCTTTAGCCCTGGCGGCGCGTATTCCCGGGGCACCTGCGCCGCGCGCGGAGGCCCTGCTGGCGTTGCCCGGCGTGATGCGCCAGGCACAGCCATCGGATGACACGCAGCTGAAGGGCCAGGCGGCGGCACTGGGGGAGGCGGTCAGCGCAGGTTTCAGCGAGGCGCTGGAGGCACTGATGAGGGCGCGCCTGGGTGAGGGCGGCCGCCTGGGGGCGATTCTGTCCGGCCAAATCGGCGAGGTGACGGCCTTGTGTGCCCAGGCCACGGCCGAAGCTGCGGATCAGCCGGCGGCGCAGCGGGCGCGGATGCTCGAATCGGTGCAGGCGCTGCTGGCGACCACGCTTGCGTTGCCGGAGGAGCGGATTGCGCAGGAGGTGGCCATCCTGGCCTCGCGCTCGGACGTGCGCGAGGAGCTCGACCGTTTGTCGGCGCATCTGGCGGCGGCCGATTCTCTGCTGGCAGAGGGTTCCAATATTGGCCGGCGGTTCGATTTCCTGGTGCAGGAATTCAATCGCGAGGCGAACACATTGTGCAGCAAATCGGCATCGGTGGCCTTGACCGCGACGGGCTTGCGGTTGAAAGCCACCATCGAACAGCTTCGCGAACAGGTCCAAAATATTGAGTGACGACGGCACCCCGGCGCGACATCTCCATTCCATTGCCCGTCGTGGCCTGTGCCTGGTTCTGGCGGCACCGTCTGGTGCCGGCAAATCCGCCATCACCCGCGCGTTGCTGGAAGCTGATCCCAGTTTGATGCTGTCTATCAGCGTGACCACCCGCTCGCCCAGGCCGTATGAGCGCGAGGGGGTTCACTATCATTTTTGCAGCCAGGATTTGTTCGACGGGATGATCAAGGGTGGCGAGATGCTGGAATGGGCCGGCGTCTTCGGCCGGTCCTATGGCAGCCCGCGCCAGCCGGTGGAGCAGGCGCTGGCGGCGGGGCGGGACGTGGTGTTCGACATCGACTGGCAGGGTTATCATCAGGTGCGAAAGTCGTTGCCCGGCGATGTGGTGGGGCTTTTCATCATGCCGCCATCGCTTGTGGAGTTGGAGCAGCGGCTGCGACTGCGCGCCAGTGACAGCGAGGCGGAGATCGACCGCCGCATGGCCACCGCCGTGTCTGAGATCAGCCACGTGCGGGAGTTCGATTTTGTTCTCGTCAACCACGAACTCGACCGCGCCGTGACCGAGACCCTGGCAGTGCTGACGGCGGCGCGGCTGGCGATGGCGCGTCAGACCGGGCTTGAGGATTTCACGCATGGTTTGCAGGAACCGCCCCTGGTGCCCTGAGCCCTGGCACGGTAGCGTTAACAAATCGGGAGCGGGACGAACAACGGGTGGAATACACCTTTCATTTCATCGACGTGTGGGCGAACCGTGAGGAGCTGCTCTGGGGAGCCTGGCTCACGGTTCGGCTGTCCGCCATTTCAATGGTGCTGAGCCTGTTTATTGCGATCTTTGGCGCCCTGGCACGCACGTCCGGGCCGAGATGGCTGCGCGGGGTGGTGGCGGCCTATGTGGAGTTCGTGCGCAACACGCCGTTCCTGGTGCAGGTGTTCGTTATCTTCTTCGGCCTGCCGGCGTTGGGGCTGCGGCTGGAGGCTGATACCGGGGCTTTGATCGCCATGGTGCTGAACGGCAGCGCCTACACGATCGAGATTGTGCGCGCCGGCATCCAGGCGATCAATCACGGCCAGGTCGAAGCGGCCTACGCGCTGGGGCTGCACAAGCTCCAGGCGTTTCGCTCCATCGTGCTGCCGCAGGCGTTGCGGGCGGTGTTCACGCCGCTGGGCAGCCAGTTCATCCTGCTGATGCTGAATTCGTCGATCGTGTCGGTGATCTCGGCCGAGGAGCTGACGGCGGCCGCGCAGGATATTCAATCGCGCACGTTTCGGAGTTTCGAGGTCTATATCGTCACCATCGCAATTTATCTAATACTGTCGATCAGTTTTTCCGCGGTGTTCGCGACCTTGAACCGGATCTTTTTTCCGCGGCTTGAGACACGCTGATGCGCAGTCTTAACGTCAACGATTTCATCTTTCTGGTCACCGCGGCGCGCTGGACGATCCTGCTGTCGCTGGCGGCGTTCCTGGGTGGCGGCCTCATCGGGGCGGCCATCGCCTTGCTGCGCGTGTCGTCGGTGCGCGCGGCGCGGTACAGCGCGATCGGCTACATCACGCTCTTTCAGGGAACGCCGCTGCTGTTGCAGCTGTTCTTGGTGTTTTTTGGCACCGACATGTTGGGCTTTCCGCTCAGCCCCTGGGTGGCCGCGGCACTCGGCCTGTCACTCAACGCCGGCGCCTTCCTCGGTGAGATATGGCGCGGTTCGTTGCAGGCGGTGCCAAATACCCAGTTGGAGGCAGCGTCCGCCCTGGGCCTGCATTACTTCCCAATGATGCGCCGCGTGGTGCTGCCGCAGGCGCTGCGGATCGCCACCGCGCCCACCGTGGGGTTTCTGGTCAACCTAGTGAAATCCACGTCGCTTGCCGCCATCATCGGCTTTGTGGAGCTGACGCGCGCGGCGCAGCTTCTCAACAACGCCACCTTCCGCCCGTTCACCATCTTCTTCTCGGTGGCGGTGCTCTATTTCCTGCTGTGCTGGCCGCTGACCATCGCGAGCCGCAGGCTGGAGACGCGGATGGCCGCCGCCTACAAACGATAATCAAAACAAGGGAGAGACACACAATGAAGCTGCTGAAACTGTTTATGGCCGGCCTTCTGGCCATCGGACTCGCACGCACTGCCCAGGCCCAGACGATCGACGAGATCATCACCCGCGGCACCATCAAGATCGGCGTGCTCATCGACGTGCCGCCTTATGGCACCGTCAACGACAAGCAGGAGCCTGATGGCTACGACGCCGACGTGGCCAAGCTGATGGGCAAGTATCTCGGCGTTAAGGTGGAGTTGGTGCCGGTCACCGGCCCGAACCGCATTCCGTTCCTGGTGACCGGCAAGGTGGACATCCTGGTGGCCACGTTCGGCATCACGCCTGAGCGCGCCAAGCAGGTTCTGTTCTCCATCCCGTATTCGGCCATCGAGAACTCTGTATTTGCCAGGAAGGACAGCGGGATTTCGAAGATCGAAGACCTCAAGGGCAAGCGCGTGGGCGTGCCGCGCGGCGCCGTGCAGGACGTGCTGCTGACCAACGCGCTGGGCACGACCGCGCGCATCCAGCGCTTCGATGACGATGCCAGCACCTATCAGGCGTTGATCAGCGGCCAGGTGGATGCCATCGCCGAGACCGGCTTCACCGGCCGTGAGCTTTATGGCAGGTCGCCCGAGCTCAACCTTGAGGAGCGGTTCATCCTGCTGCGCCAGCCGAACGGTATCACGATGCGCAAGGACCAGTTCAACCTGCATCGCTGGATGAACACGTTCGTCTATTACACGAAGAACAACGGTGAGTTGGCCGCGATCTGGACCAAGTGGTTCAAGACCGATTTCCCGGTCCTGCCGACGTTCTGAGGATGAATTGGTGGGCCGAGGCTCACCCTACGGTCTTCTACAAAGACGTAGGGTGAGCTTTAGCCCACCACATCACATTTGCGTGTTCGGGCGCGTGATCATGCTGAGCAGCTCACGCCGCGTGGTGGGGTCTTCTCGAAAAGCCCCGATCATCTTGCTGGTGACCATGGACACGCCGGACTTGTGGACGCCGCGGGTGCTCATGCACTGGTGCTCCGCCTCGATCACCACAGCCACGCCGCGCGGCTGCAGCACGTCGTTGATGGTGTTGGCGATCTGAGCGGTGAGCTTTTCCTGAATCTGCAGGCGCTTGCCGTAAGCCTCCACCACGCGGGCGAGCTTGCTGATGCCGACGACGCGCCGGTCTGGCAGGTAGGCCACATGCACGCGGCCGATGATCGGCACCATGTGGTGTTCGCAGTAGCTTTCCAGCCGAATGTCGCGCAGCAGAACGATTTCATCGTAGCCATCGGTCTCGTCGAAGGTGCGTTCCAGCAGCGCCACGGGGTCGATATCGTAGCCCGCGAAGAACTCTTCATACGACCGAACGACGCGGCTCGGCGTATCGATCAGGCCTTCGCGGAGCGGATTGTCGCCGGCCCAGCGCAACAAGGTTCGCACGGCGGCCTCAGCTTCCTCCCGCGTGGGGCGGGTGGTGGTGGCGGACGGCTTGGGATGGGCGATATTCACCGCGTTTATTCCTCAGGCTGGTCGCGGGACAAATGGCCCGCGCAAAGCAATTCGTCCGATGTGGTGCGGCGTCGGATTTCAGCAAGTCGGATCGGCTTCGCTTCGAAAGCACCCAGGGTCAATGCACTCTGCCTTGATGATATGGACTGTCCAGGCTGAACGCCGGGACTGCAATATCGAAATTCTCCCCGGAGTGGGAACAGAACATGTGATACGTGCCGGACATGAAGCCGGACGGCGTGTCCAGCGGCGTGCCGGAGGTGTATTCGAAGGTTTCGGCCGGCTCCAGCACCGGTTGCTGGCCGATGACGCCTTCACCGCGCACCGTCTGTACGCGGCCTTGGGCATCGATGATCTGCCAGGTGCGGCTGAGCAGTTGGACGGGCTCGGTGCCCAGGTTCTGGATGCGCACGCGATACGCCCAGACATAATGGTTGTCGTCCGG
>JBBROR010000256.1:0-4854 GCA_038229175.1 Acetobacterales bacterium
CGCTCGTGGTGCCCTATGAGGACCCGATCGCCGCGGCCGCCGAGATCGACCATTGGGCCGGGCATCCCGATGTGGTGCAGGTGCTGCTGCTCAGCCGCACGCAGCAGCCTTTGGGCATGCAGCGTTATTGGCCGATCTATGAGGCGGCGGCGCGCGCGGGCCTGCCGGTGGGCGTGCATGCGTTCGGCAATGGCGGCCAGCCCGTCACCAGCACGGGCTGGCCGAGCTTTTACATCGAGGACATGATCGGGCACTCGCAGTCCTGCCAGTCGATGCTCACCAGCTTCGTGATGGAAGGCGTGTTCGAGCGGTTCCCCACGCTGAAGCTTGTGCTGATCGAGGCGGGTTTCGCCTGGCTGCCGCCCTTGGCCTGGCGGATGGACCGCACCTACAAGGCGCTGCGGTCAGAGGTGCCGCATCTCAAGCGGTTGCCTTCGGAGTATATCCGCGACCACGTCTGGCTCACCACCCAGCCGATGGAGGAGCCGGAGCCGCGCGAGCATCTGCGCGACACCATCGAATGGATCGGCTGGGACCGGTTGGTGTTCGCCACGGACTATCCGCATTGGGACTATGACGACCCCGCGCGGGCGCTCGGCCTCAAGGTGAGCGCGGCAGAACGCCAGGCCTTCTTCATGGATAACGCAGCCGCCCTGTATCGCCGATCCTAGTGGTTTGACCGCAGCAGGTGTCAGAGCACCAGCAATCACCGGTGGCGGACGGCCCATAGATAGACAAGCCCGCAGTCATGCTAGGATCGCGCCTGTGCAATCGGCTCGGCCGATGGCCAAGGCCTGCAATCATCCGGAGCTTCGAGCATGAGCAACGCAACCGAATACACACCTGCCCAGATCTGGACGTGGAACAAGGCCAATGGTGGCCGCTTCGCGAGTACGAACCGCCCTGTTGCCGGCGCCACCCACGACAAGGAACTGCCGGTCGGCCGGCATCCTCTGCAGCTCTACTCGTTGGGCACGCCCAATGGCGTGAAGGTGACGGTGATGCTCGAAGAATTGCTGGCCTTGGGCCATGCCGGCGCCGAATACGACGCGTGGCTGATCAAGATCGGGGACGGTGACCAATTCGGCAGTGGTTTCGTCGCCATCAACCCGAACTCCAAGATCCCCGCGCTGTTGGACCGCAGTGGACCGACGCCGATCCGGGTTTTCGAGTCCGGCGCAATCCTGATGCACCTCGCCGAGAAGTTCGGCGTCTTTCTGCCCACACAGGCCGCGGCCCGGGCCGAATGCCTGTCGTGGCTATTCTGGCAGATGGGAAGCGCGCCCTATCTGGGCGGCGGCTTCGGCCATTTCTACGCCTACGCGCCAACCAAGATGGAATACCCGATCGACCGTTTCGCGATGGAGGTGAAGCGCGAGCTTGACGTGCTCGACCGCCGCCTTGCCGAGTCTGAATACCTGGCCGGCGCGGACTACACGATCGCCGATATCGCAGTGTGGCCATGGTACGGCGGCCTGGTGAAGGGCTGGCTCTACGGCGCAGCGGAATTCCTGCAGGTCCAGGACTACAAGCACGTGCAGCGATGGGCCAACGCGATCGGTGAGCGGCCGGCCGCACAGCGCGGGCGCATGGTCAATCGCCTCAGTGGTGAGCCGGCGAGCCAGCTGCATGAGCGCCACGAAGCGACGGATTTCGATACCAAAACGCAGGACAAGATCGACGCGGGGGCGTAGGCGGCACCCTAGTGGTAGAAATCTGACGGAAAGAACCGTCAGCTTCCTACCACTCGTCCTTGTTTGGTGGGCCGAATCACCTGACTGGTCGGGGACCAAGTGTCAGGTTCGGACCACTAGATCATGATGCGTTTGGGTTGCTTCACCCAAACGCATGAACATGATCGGTAAAACAAAGGTTAGAGCGTCATGATTTTGATTCTACCCAAAATCATCACGCTTTAGCCAGCCTGACGTTTCAACATCTTACGTTCGCGCCTGAAAGGAACCAGGCAATCCAAGTGTCATGCAAGCGCGCCGGCCTTGCCCTCGCCATATTTATGGCCCTGGGCGGCGCGTCGCTATGGATGGCGCGGCGGGACGTGGCGGCGTTGGCGGCGCGGATCATCCTTGAGCGTCAAGGCATGGGTCCGGTCGTTTTGCACGTGAGCCGGCTCGATCTATCGGGGGCGCAGGTGCAAAACATCCGTCTCTACGGCGGGGCCATCGAGGCGGCAGAGCTGAACCTCGCCTATCATGCCAGCCGTCTGGCCGCCGGCGTTGTGGACCGTGTCGTCATCGACGGACTTCGGGCGAAGCTGGATGCCACCTCGGGTGCCATAACCATAGGCGACGCCAGGCTGCCTTTTGCCGCATCATCGTCTGGCGGGTCCATCCCGTGGCGCGTGGATGCGCTGCGGCTGAACGACGCGCATCTGTCGATTACAACGCCAGGCGGATCGTTCGAAGCCGGGTTTTCCACCGATCTCGCGATCGGTGGCAACAAGATCCAGAACACCGGGCTGGTGCTGGATCTTGCCATGGCGCCGTTGGGTGGCCTGCATATCCGTGCGCCCGAACTGGCCCTGACCACGCAGGCCGATGGCGGCATTGCGCTTGATTTTGGAAAGCTTGATATCCAATCGAACATTTTGCCCTGGGGTATCACCGACATGACAGGCGCGGTGACGTGGAGCGGCGGCAGGCTTGCGGCCAGGCTGGACTCCGGCCTCCTGGCCAGCACCCAGGCCCCACCCGTCATCGTGCCGCTCGTGATCGCAGCCACCGCCTCGTCCGTTGGCCCCCAGGTCGCCTACAGCCTGCATGCGACCGAAGGCCAAAAGATCATCGATTTTACCGTGGCTGGGCAGCACGACCGGGTTTCTGGTGCCGGAAAGGCCACCGTTGCCAGCCATCCGATCGTGTTTCGAACCGGGGGATTGCAGCCGAAGACCCTCTTTCCCGCTGCGGGCCAGGCGGCACCCAAGATGGCGGGCACCATTTCGGTTTCAGGCGCGGTCGCATGGCGCAATGCAACACTTTTCCCTGCCCTTGTGCTGCATCTGTCCGACGTGGCGGTTGCAGCCCAGGGCGCCAATTTCAGCAAGGTCAACGCCAACGTCACCATCACGGGCCTCTCGCCTCTCATCACCGCGGCCGGCCAGGTGATACATGCTGTCATCACCAGCGCCGGACTTCCGCCTGTCGATGCAGAATTGACGTTCCAGCTCCTGCCAACAGCGGTTTTGCACGTCCAAGGCCTTGATCTCGCGGTTGCCGGTGGCCGAATATCGACGTCGGCCTTTAATCTCGATTCTCGGGCGCCGGATTTCGAGACCCTCGTCTCCGTGCGCCAGGTCGATCTTGCCGAGATTTTCAAGTTGATCGGGGTGGACGGGCTGGACGGCACCGGCCGGCTCGATGGCAGCGTCGAACTCAGCAATGCGCATGGCAAGGTCACGATCCGGAAAGGCCATCTTGCCGCCACCGGCCCGGGCAGGCTGCGGATTGCCGCCAACGCCCTGCCGAAGGAGATAACCCAAGCCGGTGAGCGGATGGCGTTGGTGCTCCAGGCGCTGGCAGACTTCCATTACGAGGCACTGGCGATCGACATCGTCACCGCGACTTCAGGTGCTGCCGGCGCGAGTGAGGTGGCGTTGGTCCTGAAGGGCCAAAACCCTGCGGTGCTTGAAGGTCGCGCCTTCAATCTCAATATTAAGCTGGCTGCCAATCTTGATCGTCTGATCGGCATCGCTTTGCGAAGCATAGCCGCTGCAGAAGCGCTTTTGCGGCAAGCTGCAGGGAGTATTCAAAAATGAACACCGGCTTGCGCGCATTCCCTTGGGCGCTAAGTTTCCTCCCGGTTCTGCTCGCGGCTTGCTCTCCCACAGTGAAGTTGCAGGCGCCGAGTGAGCCCATCACCATCAACCTCAATATCAAACTGGATGCGGATGTCCGCCTTCGGGTAGAAGAGAAGGCCAAGCAAGATGTTGCCACCAAGCCAATCTTCTGAATTCGGTCGTGGGCGGCGCAGCGTCGTTGGCGCCCTGCTGGCCGGCGCCTTGCTGCTCGTATCATCTGGCGCCGATGCGCAGTCGCGTCCGCTCGATGCCTTGCGTAGCGAGGGTGTGGTTGGTGAGCGTTTTGATGGGTTTGCCGTTCTGCACGGCCCCGCCAGCGCCGATGTGACAGCCCTTTTGACGCGGGTCAACGCCGAGCGACGGGCGATCTACGAACAGAACGCCGCGTCGCAGAAAGTGCCAGTGGGGGCGATCGGCAAGATCTACGCGCAGGAAATCCTGAAATCAGCGCCGGCCAAGACCTGGTTCCTGTCTGAATCCGGCCAGTGGAGCCAGAAGTAATCCGGCAGGACCGCCGCGGCAGCGCGCGACTTGAAAATGTCACCCGGTTGCAACACAAATGTCATCTGGATCTGCAGAGGACATCGCCATGATTTGTCGTCGGACCATGATCGCTGGAACGGCCGCCATGCTCACCCTCCCGGCGGCGGCACAAACGGCACTGCCCATGCCGAAGCCAGGAAAGCGCGCCTGGGCGAAGGACATGCCGGTCATCCGCATTGGCCTGCTCGGCGGCGAAAACGAGGCGGATCGGCTGCAACGCGTGGCCGGCTACAAGAAGCTGCTCGAAGATATGTTCGAGGTACCGGTCAAGACCTACGCCGCCGCCGACTATGCCGGCGTCATCCAGGCCTTCGCGGCAAGCCAGGTGGATCTCGCTTATATGAGCCCCGCCGCGTATGCCGCCGCCTGGGTCGAGAGCAAGGGCAACGTCATCCCGCTGCTCACCTCCCAGGAATCGGACGGCAGCACGTCCTATGTCGCGGTGCTCTATGTCCGCGCCGATAGCGGCATCACCTCCATCGAACAGCTCAAGGGCA
>JBBROR010000257.1:0-4834 GCA_038229175.1 Acetobacterales bacterium
CCAGCCCGAAAAGCGCAACGCCATGTCCGTCGAGATGTGGGACGGCTTGGGCCAGATCCTCTCCGATTTCGACGCCGGCAACGCCGTTCGCGTCGTCATCCTCACCGGCGCCGGCGACAAGGCCTTCGTGTCCGGCGCCGACATCAGCCAGTTCGAAAAACAGCGCGGCGACGACGCTGCCCGCCAGGAATACGACCGCCGCACCAAAGCCGGCCACGACATCTTCGAGGCCTACACCAAGCCCATCATCGCCCGCATCCAAGGCTTCTGCATCGGCGGCGGCCTCGCCATCGCCATGAGCGCCGATCTGCGCATAGCCTCAGAAGACAGCCAATTCGGCATCCCCGCCGCCAAACTCGGCATTTCCTACGGCTACAACAGCGTCAGAAAACTTGTGTCCCTTGTTGGCCCCGCCGAAGCCCGCATGCTCCTCTACACCGGCGACCGTATTTCGGCAGTTGAAGCCCAACAAATCGGCCTCATCAACCGCTGCGTCCCCCTGGCCGACCTCGACACCACAGTCACCAAACTCGCCCAAACCATCGCCACCAACGCCCCGCTCTCGGTCAACTCCATGAAGATGACCATCACCGAAGCCACCGAGGACGAAGCCTCCGCCAACTGGAAAGCCATCGACGCCAGCATCGCAGAATGCTTCAGTAGCGCAGACTATCGAGAAGGAAGAAATGCCTTTATGGAAAAACGAAAACCTACCTTTACTGGGATGTGACTGTGCTATCAGGCAAAGACAGGAAAGCTCTCGCGCTGATCCTTCTCATGTCGGCCTGTGGCGGATCACAGAGGGTAATAGCTTTAGGTTGGCGTATAGTCTGAGTTAACGAGATAGTTGGCGCACACCTGTTTTGAGAAAGCATCGAGGAGCGTCCTAGAGCGTGATGATTTTGGGTAGAATCAAAATTATGACGCTCTAGCCGTTGTTTTATCGATCATGTTCATGCGTTTGGGTGAAGCAACCCAAACGCATCATGATCTAATGCTTTTCCAGGGCTGCTCGACGGATCTTGCGTCGACCTTTCGTCGCAGCGTTTCGAGTTTGGCAAAAGTCTGTTCGATGGGGTTGAGATCGGGGCTATAGGGAGGCAGGACGGAGGCAGGAATATAAGCGACCGTGCGCTCATTCTCAGAAAGCGTGCGACGGAAAGTGCCTTTGATTGCGCATCGGGCCTTACATCATTGCGCGTCGCTACACTTAGGGCCGGTGACTGCATCGCGCTTTGGAACTGGACGAGCGGCGGGATTTCACCAACCTGGCCCGTCACACGGGTCACGGCACTGGGTCCTCTACGATCGGCAGGATCGGCAAATGCACGCAACTTGGCCGTTCGTTGTCCACGAAGATCGTGTTGATGGCCTTGCGCCGGCGGTGGGCGGCGCCATCGGGTTCGCCGGTGTTGGGGTTCACATCGAATTTTGGGAAGTTCGAGGACGAGATATCGATCCGGATCCGATGCCCGGTGGCGAACAGATTGGCCGTGTAGAAACCCACCTTCTCGATCCTTACGATCTCGCCTGGTGTTCGAAGCCGCTCGATGGCTGGATCCTCGACATAGCGCAGTCGGAAAATGCAATCGCCGAGCAGCATCGCGTAACCTTGCGGATAGCTTTCGCTGGGTGGGTGGACGTCGATCAGCTTGGCGGTGAAGTCGGTGTCAGGTCCGTCCGTTGATACCCAGAGGTCCAGCATGATCGCCCCGACTAGCTGGCACGGTGTGCTTAAAGCCTCTGTCTGGCAGACGAGAACATCGGCCCGCGACGCAAGCGGCAGATAGGGCTTGCTGCAGCCGAACACGTTCGCCGTTTCAGTCTGATCGTAGCTTCCCCAGTGCAGGATGGGATCAAAGCTTGAGAAATTCCCACCGATTGTGGGAACAGGGTGGCTTGGATCGAAATCGTAGCTAACAGGGGGCGCAGCAGTGGCAGGGGGGGTAGTTTCAAGGCCACCAGCGCCGGTCAGGTAATAAGGGATCATCCGGGTTTCCGGCATGGGCCAGTCGGTGGCTGAGATCCAGCGGCCCCCATGGTTGAGGTGGCCGGATGCCGTTTTGCCACCGGCGCCCCCGCCCATCACGAACACCATTACGGGTGACTCGTCGGTGGTGATGCCTTTGAAAACCGAATTAAGAAATCGCAGACGTGCTTGGCGCCAGTCGCCCGCCCAGGAATCGAGGGTTGCGGCCGCCCCAAAATCAACGTCTCCGAACACGGTGTCACTGCGATTGCCGTGGGTCCAGGGGCCGAGGATCAAACGTTGCGGGCCACGTTGGTTTTGCCTGAGACCGATGTAGTTTTCAGACGCCGTCGTTGAATAGGGGTCGAACCACGAGGACATGTGAAGGCAGGCGGCGCGGCTGTAGCAGTCGTAAAACTGTTCGGCACACAGGCCGGGTTTTGCCCAAAATTCGCTAAATGCGCCGTTCCTCCATTGCTCGAACAGCGCCGCTTCATAACGGGGGTGGAACCGCAGCGGTGAATGGCTGGGCTTCCAGGGCATGCGGGTGAGCCAGTCCGCGAGATCCTCAGATTCCAACGCCGCTTTCATCAGCGGATCGGCGGCTGCTTCTGGAGATTGCGCGGCTTCGCGGAAGGCCCAGCTGGCCTGCTTAAGCTCAAACGCGCCGTTCTGGCGCACGGAGCTGCGCCACGCGTTGCTGAAGCCGCCCGAGTCCAAAATCTGGACTTCCAGTCCCGGTGGATCGAGGCTGGCCAGCGCCGCTTGCACATGTGCGCCGTACGACATCCCGATCGTTGCCAGCCGGCCGTCGCACCATGTTTGCTGGCGGATCCAGGCACAGCTATCGAACCCGTCCTCGGCATCGTCCGTGTATTTGACGAAGGCCCCCTGCGACCCATAGCGGCCGCGGCAGTCCTGCAGCACCACGGCATAGCCGTGTTCTGTGAAGTATCGCGCCAAAGCTGGTCCATCCCACGGCTGGCGATCGTGCTGGGTGATCTCATGGGACCGCAGTTTGTCGCGCCCGTAGGGAGTGCGTTCCAGGATGACGGGAAACGCCGATCCGGTATTGGGCAAGTACACGCTGGCTGCCAGCTGTATGCCGTCGCGCATCGGCATCATTTCGGTTTGCGAGCGCATAGTTTATTTCGCTGGGTGAATGAAGCGGATCTGAGTCTCATCGCCCACGCTGGGCTCGAAAACGATGTCGGCCTTGCTTGCCCAATAGGATTTTTGCGAGAAAATCGGGATGACGCCAACATCCGTCATCGCAGCCGTCATTGCCTTTTGGTATAAAAGGTTGCGCTTTTCGGTATCGAATTCGCTATCCGCCACGGCGATCATGTCATCGAGCGCCTTGTTTGAGTACCGGCCACGATTGACGCCGCCCCGGCCAGCCGTAAGGTCGTAGGTTCCCAGCATCGAGCGCAGGTAATCCGAGGCGCCAGGCACTGCGCTGTTATAGGCATAGAGAAACACACTATATTTGAGTTGGTTGGCCTGTGTTGAATACATGTTGAACGGCAAGGTTACGACGTCGTTGACCTTCAGCCCGCCGCGCGTGAACATCTGGGCCAAGGTTTGCGCCACCGCCGCATCCTGTGGGAAGCGGTCGTTGGAGGCGTGGATGGTCATGCCGAAACCGTTGGGGTAGCCGGCTTCGGCCAGCAGTTTCCTTGCGCCGTCGATATCGAGCGCGGTGATCGGAATGCTCGGGTCATAGCCGGGCTGTCCCTTGGGTGTTAGTTGTGAAGCGGGCGCGCCGCCGCCGCGCAGCAGACGATCGGACAATGCCTTGCGGTCGATCAGCTTTGACATCGCCAGTCGGACCCGCTGATCCAGCAATGGATTTTTCAAAAGCTTCAAGCCCGCGGCGTCGGTGAGATAGGGGCTTTCATCGCGTCCCTGGTCCATGCCGAGATAGATGATCCGCGCAGTCGCGATCGACCAGACACGAAGGTCCGCGCGGCTTTCGATGCCGGGAACATCGGCATTCGGCACACCGTCGATAAGGTCCGCCCCGCCGCTCAGCAAGGCCGCGATGCGCGCTGCTGCGTTGGGGAGGAAACGAACCGTGATATTTTCAAAATCAGGCTTGCCACCCCAATACTGGTCAAACCGCCGGAACTTCACGTTGTCGCCCCGCGCCCAGGACACGTAGCGATACGGCCCTGTGCCGATCGCGGCGCTACCCGCGTTGAAATCTTCGCTTTTGGCACCTTGGGCCGCCTGGCGCGAGACGATGGGCACCTGCCCGACATTCTCGACAAGAAACGGGTTCGGCGTCGATGATTTGAGCCTGAGCGTCAGCGGGCCAGTAACGGTGACGGTCGTATCGCCGATCAACCGAGCATACGACGAGGGCGATCTGGTCAGCGTCGCGATACGGGCAATCGAGAAGGCGACGTCATCGGCGGTGAACGGACTTCCATCGTGGAACAGCACGCCTGGACGCAACTGCACCTCCCACTCTAAAGGGTTGATCGGCTTCCAGGACAGCAGCAGCGTTGGAATGACATTTTGGTTCGAATCAAAATCGATCAGCGAGTCGAAGATGAATTTGCGGATCGGCGTGTCGTTGCCGGCGTTATTGAATTGTGGATCGATGCTGGCGTGCTCGGCAACCCGGCCGATGACCAGATCCCGCGCGTGGGCGTCAGGGACCAGCCCGAGCCACAGGGCAAGGCTGATGATGATGTGGCGCATTGGTATTTTCCCCTAGTCCGTTCTTGGCCGCTCAGGGAGGGATCTGATCGGATGATGCCGCGGACAGCCCGAACACAGTAGCCAGCGTTCACGCTGGACCGCAACGGTAACTGTTCCCCCCACCTAAGCGGCCTGAATGACGTCCTTGCCGTTGAG